>JBMLPO010000413.1:0-9584 GCA_049242065.1 Bacteroidia bacterium | reverse complement strand
TCATAAGCACCTTTGAAAAATAATCAAAAGCGAATAAATGAGGCCTGAGAAGAATGGTTCTGAAAAAGAGGAGATTGAAGTGGGGCCGAATTCATAAGCACCTTTGAAAAATAATCAAAAGCGAATAAATGAGGCCTGAGAAGAATAGTTCTGAAAAAGAGGAACTTGAAGTGGGGCCGAATTCATAAGCACCTCGATTTGCCAAATTATCTATTTGAAGTTCAAATTATTCCCGCTTCAAAAGGTAATTTGATAAGTTTAGTCATGATGAAATTCCATTAGGTAACATTCGTCCTTTGTATTTACACATGTTAAAAACAGCTATTTGAAAAGAAATTTGACTCTGTTAAGAAAAAATTTCTTTTAATTGACAAGAGAAATATAAAAATTGAGGTAAAATCCTTAATATTGGAGCAATTGCTATATGAACAAAGATAAGATTAGGTCGGTTGTGGTCGATGATGTCGACATGATGCGTGCTACACTTAAGAAAGTACTGGACAACTTTCCAAACATTGAAATTGTTGGAGAGGCATCGGATTATGAGTCAGCGAGAGATGTAATTAACAAAACAACTCCTGACTTGGTATTTCTTGATATTGATTTAAATGGAATTACTTCTATCGACTTACTGAATGAAATTTCATGTAATCCGAAAATCATTTTCATTACTTCGCACCCTGATTTCGCAATCAAAGCATTTGAATTAAATGCGGTTGATTATATCATGAAGCCAATTAGTGGAGATAGATTAAGAAAGGCTATTGATAGAATTACTGCTGATATTGAAACTCCAGCTGGTCCTGAAGGTGAAGCAATAAGTGGATTCAATGAATCTGACTCTGA
The DNA here is from genome assembly GCA_049242065.1 of Bacteroidia bacterium. Lineage (GTDB taxonomy): Bacteria > Bacteroidota > Bacteroidia > UKL13-3 > UKL13-3 > CAISCU01. Next base: position 8,738 of record JBMLPO010000413.1, on the reverse strand, counting down.
TAGATTCACTCCTGATCAAATCATCCTTTTGAATTTTGATAATAAAATGAACTTTATCAAAATCAGAGATATCAATTATATTGAAGCTTTTGGCAACTATACCAAAGTTTATTTAAATGATGGAAAACTGAGTATTACCTATAACTCTATTAAGAGTTGGGATGCTCGTTTACCTGAAGATGTGTTCATTCAAATACACAGAAGTACAATCGTAAACTTACTGAACGTAACTAAAATTGAAAAATGGACCAATGATACAGGACGATTGTTCTTGAAAGGAATTGAAAAACCATTTGAAATTAGCAGAAGTTACTTCTTCCAAATCAAAAAGAAATACAAAGTTTAATACATAAAAAAAGGAGTCAATCGACTCCTTTTTTTATGATAAGCCATGTGTATACCTGGCTAGAATTCCGAGTGGAAGTTTTATTCCGGATTGGGCTTGTAAATACAATTCACCATTCTCTAAATCCTTACTCAGTGGGAAGTTTGTTTTAACCAAACCTTCTACCAATAAAGCACTCAATCCCAAAGAATATACATTCAATATCAAGAAGTGTTGCTTTTTATCTAGAATTTGAGCCACATCACCTAACATTTCATTTATCTGTTGCTCCAATTGCCACCTTTCTCCATTAGCTCCAATGCCATATGCTGGCGGATCTAATATAATTCCATGATAAGTTTTGCCTCTTTTTACTTCTCTCTTCACAAATTTTAAGGCATCTTCTACAACCCATCTGATATCTGTTAAATTGGAGCTTTCCATATTCTGACGACTCCAGCTTACTACTTGTTTAACACTATCAACATGCGTTACATCAGCACCCGCCGCCTTTGCCGCTAAAGATGCACCACCCGTGTACGCAAACAAATTGAGAAACCTTGGCTGCTCCCCTTTTACCTTTTTGATGTTTTCTATGATATAATCCCAGTTCGCAGCTTGTTCTGGGAAAATACCTACATGTTTAAAAGAGGTCAATGATAAATTAAAGAGAATTTTTGCTTGCTGATGTTTGTATTCAATTTGCCACTTTGATGGATTGTTTTTGGGATTCATCCATTCACCACTGTGGCTTCCTCTTTGTTTAAATGTAATGTCGGCCAATTGACGCCATTTACTTTCTGGATATATCTTATTCCATAAAGCTTGGGGCTCTGGTCTTCTTAATACGAGCTTTCCGAATCTTTCGAGTTTTTCAAAATCTCCACAATCCAGTAATTCATAATCCTTCCAATTCTCGGGACTAAATGTTTGCATCTTATTCTAAAATAAATGTTTTGCCTTCAAGGGCAATTTCGGTATTGGGGAACTCAGTTTGAGCTTCCGATAATAGGGGATTTAAGTCATCATATCTTGATGAAAAATGACCTATGATTAACTTTTTCACTTCGGCTTTACTAGCAACAATTCCTGCTTGTTTTGCTGTTGTATGCATCGTATAAATGGCCCTATCTAATTTATCGTGCATAAAGGTAGCTTCATGATATAGAATATCAGCATCCCTTACGGCTTCTATTACTCGTTCATCGTACAAGGTATCTGAGCAATAGGCATAACTAATTGGCAAAGCGGCAGGATAGGTAAGTTGGTCATTGGGAACCCATTTGCCTTCAGGAGTACAAAAATCCTTTCCCATCTTAATATCATTGTAATAAGTGAATGGGATTTTTAACCTCTCACAAACTTCTAGGTTTAATTTCCTCAACTTAATTCGTTCCTCTATCATGTAGCCACTTGTTGGCACCCTGTGGTACAATGGGAAAGAATATACTCGGTAATATAAATTTTCAAAAATCAATCCAGATACACTAGGATTTACAATGTGATAATGCAATTCGAAACAAAACTGAGTATCTGAGTATTTAAAAAAAACATCTAATATTTTAAACAACTCTGGCGGACCATAAATATGAATAGGAAGTTCTCTTTTCATTAGATTCATCGACAACAACAAACCAGGTAAACCTAGTATATGATCGCCATGCACATGACTAATAAAAATTTGTGAGATCTTAGATTTTTTAATCTTGTACTTCGCCAATTGCATTTGAGTACCCTCACCACAATCTATCAAGATATGATGATCACATATATTCACATATTGGGCTGAAGGATGTCTGTCGTGAGTAGGCGAAGCAGAACTGTTTCCTAAAATGGTTACTTCAAAAGACATAGGCAAATACTATTCTTCATCTCCTTCTTCACTCAAAAATTGTTTTTCAATTTGATCCATAAATACATAATCAATGGCTTCAATATCACTTGGCACAAAAACAATTTCAGCTTTATCAAATAAGCGGGTAAACTGATCATGAGGATTGCTGATGATTAACATTCCGTTGTTTTCTGACAGGAAATTACCCATTGCAATCATCTCTCTAACAGCACCGGCATTACAACTTTCTACAGATTCAAAATTCAGAATCAAATAAGGACAAATATTCTCAGCAACATGCACCTGAACCATTTTAGTCAGTTCTTCAGCCTGAGGTTGATCAATAGTTGTCAAAGCTGTTTTTAGCAATGAATAATGTTCGGTTTTCTCCAATGAAAAATTCATATTTGTCCAATTAGCAGGTTTTCGAAAATACAAAAAATTATGCCCAATAAAATCGCTTTTATAACCGGAGCATCTTCCGGAATAGGAATGGCCATTGCAAAGAGGTTTGCAAAAGAAGGAATCAACCTGATTTTAAACGCCAGAAGGCTTGATAGGCTTGAGAAATTAAAACTTGAACTAGAAGAAGAAAATGATATAAAAATTCTTCTTTGTCCGTTTGATATCAGGCATAAAAACGAAATTGATACTGCCATTTCCCAAATTCCTGATGATTGGAAAGACATCTATTATCTAATCAATAATGCCGGTTTAGCAAGTGGATTAGGGAATTTACATGAAGGTGATATAGAAGATTGGGAAAAAATGATTGATACCAATGTAAAAGGATTACTGTATATCAGCCGAATTATTTTACCTGGAATGGTAGAAAGAAAAGCGGGTCATGTAGTAAATATATCAAGCATTGCAGGCAAAGAAGTGTATGCAAACGGAAACGTTTATTGTGCCAGTAAATTTGCAGTTGATGCCTTAAGCCGAGGAATGCGAATTGAACTTTCTCCATACAATGTCAAAGTAACTAGCATCAATCCAGGAGCTGTAGAAACTGAGTTTTCTATTGTTAGATTTCATGGCGATAAAGAACGCGCCGACAAAGTATATGAAGGCTTTGATAACCTGCTAGCAGAAGACATCGCTGATGCTGCTTATTATGCTATCTCCAGACCACAAAGAATGAATATCAACGAAATGATTGTAATGCCAACTGCGCAGCCGGTAGCAACTATCATCAACCGACAATAACAGTATCACCGCGATTCATCGCGGTGCTGTTGTACACTGCGATGAATCGCAGTGGTGCTGTTTTATCTGCGATGTATCGCGGTGGGACTGCACCGACACCACGGCCAGGGCCGTGGTACACCGCGATGAATCGCGGTGCTATTAATTGTATTCCATGAGGTACGATTTGATAAAATCATCCAGATTTCCATCCATCACACCTTGTACGTCCGAGGTTTCTACTCCCGTTCTTAGGTCCTTCACCAATTTGTAGGGATGAAAAACATAATTCCTGATTTGTGAACCCCATTCAATGCGTTTCTTACCTGCTTCTATCTTATCCCTGGCTTCGTTTTTCTTTCTTAATTCCAACTCATACAACTGAGATTTTAGCATTTTCATTGCTCTTTCTCTGTTGGCACTTTGAGAGCGTTCAACCTGACAAACAATCACAATTCCCGTTGGTTTATGGGTCATCTGCACTTTGGTTTCTACCTTATTTACATTCTGTCCTCCTGCCCCACCTGAGCGCGAAGTTTGCACTTCTATATCTGCATCTTTCACCTCAATTTCAATTGAATCATCTACTATTGGATAACAATAAACAGATGCAAATGAAGTATGACGGCGAGCATTGGAATCAAATGGAGAAATTCTCACCAAACGATGTACACCATTTTCGCCCTTTAAATAACCATAAGCAAAATTACCTTCAACCTCAATGGAACAAGATTTTATTCCAGCTCCATCTCCCGCTTGTTCATCAACAACAGCAGCTTTTAAACCATGTTTATCGGCATACATAATATACATACGCATCAACATTTCAGCCCAGTCTTGACTTTCAGTTCCACCGGCACCAGAATTGATTTGTAAAACACAATTCATCTGGTCTTCTTCACTGCTCAACATGTTTTTGAATTCCAATTCTTCTACAACCTGTAAAGCCAGTTTATATTGGGCCTCCACATCTTCTTCAGTCCCTTCTCCTGCTTGATAAAACTCAAACAATACACTTAAATCGTCAACCTGAGCTACAGCATTTGCATAAGCTTCAGTCCAGATTTTTTTTTGTTTGGTTGATTTTAAAACTTGTTCTGCTTTTTTGGGGTCATCCCAAAAGCCTGTTGTGCGGCTTAATGCCTCTTCTTCTTGTATATCGAGTAGTTTAGTCTCGATGTCAAAGATACCTCCTCAGGGCATCAACCCTATACTTCAATTCTTTTAGCTGTTCAATTGTCATGCCGCAAAAGTAATCAATCCATTTTATAAACAAATTCGATAGCTAAATCATTTTATTTACTTAAAATTCCTGCCACGGATGAATTTTGGCCATATTTTTGCGTTTTTTACCGACAAAATGAAGATTCAACAAATCATCAATCATTCCATATAATTGTAAAACACACTTAATAGCTAATTGAATAATGAAGTATCTACAAAATGTCAATCAATTTAAATTCATTTTTACCTTGATGCTAGGCTTATTTGGTCAACACCTTCAAGCACAACAAAACGTTGATATTTTCACACCAAATGGCCAAGAAAAAATGTATCAGAATAATGTGCTGATAGAATTGTTTTCATCAGAAGGATGCAGTTCATGTCCTATTGCCGATGCATTTATGAAAGAAGTGATTCATTTAAGTGATAGCACTGTAACACCAGTTTATGTGATAGATTACCATGTTGATTATTGGAATAAATCTGGATGGGTTGATCCTTTTAGTGATTCAATTTATACTAAAAAACAAATGCATTATGCTTTAACAAAAGGAGAAAAAAACCTATACACACCAATGGCATTTGTGAATGGAGGCGTTGCACATGCAGGTGCTGATAAAAAAGGTATTTCAATTGAGATTACGCAAAACTTATCAAGACCTAATCCCAATTTCTTAAAACTTGGTGTTGCTGCTGAAGAAGGTGAAGATAGTTTGATTATTGCATACAGATTCTGGGGACCAATGGATTCTCTTGAACTCAATATTGCCTTTGTTCAAAGAGAAATTAATTCTGCGGTGAAAGGTGGAGAAAATGCAAATCAAATTCTCCATCATCACAATGTTTGCAGGAAATTAATTACAGCTCCACTTGTTAAAAATGAAGGTAAAACAAAGATCTATGTAAGCCCATCTATCAATTTAGATAATTTCAGAGTTATTGGATTTGTGCAACATAAAAACACCTTAAGAATTCATGGAGTTGACCAATTAACCTTCCGACCTTAACTTCATTCTTTCATCAAACTGATTGAGTTGATTTAAAAATTCTGTATAAATCAACTTGGTATCTTCATTCACATTTTTCATTTCAGACTCAGCTTGTTTTCTAAGCTTAGCTGATAGACGTAATAACCTTTTTCCAATATCTTTATCAGAAGATTGTTGGGCATAATTACTTAGCATGTCTAAGCTAGAAATACCTTCTCTAACAATCGACTTAGAAATATAATCACCTATATTCTTCAAAATAGCATACCTATACATTCCAAATCTTCCCAAATTGGATTTCATATAATCTAACAAATCAAGGTTACCCTTTTTCGCATAAATTTCAGAAACACTTTCTTGGATTTCACCTGAATCAAAATCCTTTAATTGATTACAATAGTACACTGCCGTATCTAATGATATCTCAGCCATGGCTGTCAAAGCATTTGAAATTACCATATATGATTTATCATTCAAAGACTCTATTAACAATGGCAATGCTTCTTTTCCCAATACAGCATAACAATTGAGGGCTTCTGTTCTATTTCTAGAGATTTCATGAGATTTCGCAATATCAAGTATTTCATTCTTGAAAGTATCTACAAAAGCTGGATGTTTCTGAATCAGTTCAAATGCATGAACTTGTTTATACGGGTATTTGTTATTGATATTAAATAAAATAGCCTTCTGATAATCTTGCATGAGTTCGGGACTTTTCCATTTTTTTATTTGCTCCAATGCACGGTAATAAGTCCCATAATGACTAGAATACTTTAATTGATTAAGCCATTGTTTAGCGGTTTTTTCCTCTTCAATTTGTGCAAGTAAAACACCTTCTTCATCAAAACTGATATAGGATGGATTTTCATCAAATGGAATTTCAAATTCTTCGTACCTTCTGCTTACAACAATGCGTTCATTTTTAATCACACCCTTCTCTTTTCCTATGCCAATCTTCACAGAAAATTGAAATAAACCAATGCTTGAATCTTGAACTTGAAAGACTTTTACTTTAACTTTTTTCGATAGTTCATTGTATTGATAATTCACCTTTAAAACTGGGTGACCAGCACCAATAAACCATTGATTAAAAAAGAGGTTTAAATCCATACCACAAGCCTCTTCAAAAGCTTTTCTAAGATCATGAATATCTGCCGCACCAAAAGCATTTTTTGTTAGATAAATTTTTATTCCTTTAAAGAAAGCTTGATCACCCAATTCATTTCTTAGCATATGTAAAATACGTCCGCCTTTTTGGTATGAAACCACATCAAATAATTCATCTGGATTTCTATAGTAATTTCTAATGGCTGGAGTTTTGTGTTTATTCTTGGATCGTAGATAGGCTACTCTAGCTTTTTCAAACTGATAGTCGGCAAAATCTTTTCCATATTCAGATTCACTCCATAAATATTCTCCATAAGTTGCAAAACTTTCATTTAATGGAAGCTGACTCCAAGACCTCGCAGTTACATAATCACCAAACCATTGATGAAACAATTCATGAGCAATAATATCTTCATGGTTATTATCGAGGTGTTGTCTTTCATCATGCTGCACTCCTTCATAATGCACAACAGCTCCAGTATTCTCCATTGCACCACTTACAAAATCGCGTGTTACAACCTGTGAAAACTTCTCCCAAGGATAATCAACACCAGTTAACTTAGAATATACCTCCATCATTTTCGGTGTTTTGCCAAAAATTAATTTGGCATAATTTGAATAAGCTGGTTCAAGGTAATAGTTCACTTCTTTATCTCTCCATTTGTCTTTAGTAACTTTAAAATTACCAATCGCCAACATGGTTAAATAAGGTGCATGAGGAAGCTTTTGTGACCAATAATCTAGCTTATATCCGTTACCTAAGTTTTTAGAATGAATGAGTAAACCATTACTCAATGAAGTCTCATTTTCTCTGAGTGTGACAAATATTTCCTGAGTGTGTTTCTCACCCGGAACATCTACAGTTGGAAACCAAGCAGAACTATTCTCTGTTTCACCTTGTGTCCATATTTGTCTAGGTTTATGAGGATCTGTTCCTTTAGAATTAATAAAATACAAGCCCTTATTATCAGTAATAGCACTACCACCCTGGCTTCTTAATTCGGATGGCTTGGCGATATAATCTATGAGTACCTTAAAAGTATCGGTTGCACTCAGTGAATTGCCTAAAAAAATCTCCAATTTAGAGCTATCATAAGCATATTCTAAGCTGAGGGTATCTCTTTTAAAAACGCCATTAATAGAATTAATTTGAAAGCCTTTTGCATCTAGATAAAACTTTTGAATGGGAAGAAAATAGGGCCTGATGGTCAAATTGGCTTTTCCAATAACCCATTCATTGTTTTCATCAAACGAAATTTCCAAACGCGTATGAATCAAATCAATATCCTTTTTAGCCATAGGCTGATAAGGAACAGGTTTGTTTAGATTACTTGGCTTAATAACCACATCATCTAAAATGATTTTTTCTACTTTTTTACCTAAACCTGATTCAAAACTTTTGTTTACCTTGCATCCCCAAGAAATGAGGAGGTTCGATAAAAGAAAATAACATATTACTTTTCTCATAACTTACTTTACTACCGCAAGAAAATAAAAATATTGAATACCTATGCTGAATATCCAAGTTAATTCACAGAATTTGCAATTCGACCTACATAAAGGAAGTGTATTGTTAGATGGAAAACCGGTTCTTGCCGATATCGTAAAACTTGATTCCAATAAATACCATATGATACTAGAGAATCAATCATTGAATATTGAATTGTTGGACAAGGAAGAGAATGGTAAAGCAATGAATATTCTCATCAATGGGAAAAAACATGTGGTTGAAATCAAAGACCAATACGATGCTCTATTGAGTCAATTGGGTCTTGATAAAATGATGGTTTCAAAAGCCAACAATGTAAAGGCTCCTATGCCAGGATTGGTATTAAGAATACAGGTTCAAGAAGGTGATAGCATTAAAAAAGGTGATGCTTTATTGGTATTGGAAGCCATGAAAATGGAAAATGTAATCAAAGCAGATGGAGAAGGAATTGTAAAGAAAATTTGTGTGGAACCCAAACAAGCGGTTGAAAAGAACACCATCTTAATTGAATTGGAATAAAAGAAACACCAAAAAATTATTGTATATTTGTAAGCCTGATTGGGAGAAAAACCAATCAGGCTTTTT
>JBMLPO010000412.1:9415-17214 GCA_049242065.1 Bacteroidia bacterium | reverse complement strand
AAGCTATTGGCCAAGTCTTTTTTCTTTTGTTGAAGTAATAAAATTTTCTCTTCAACCGTATCTTTAGAAATGAATTTGTAGATAAACACTTTCTTATCCTGCCCTATTCTATGTGCTCTATCTATTGCTTGTCTTTCAACCGCTGGATTCCACCAAGGGTCAATCATAAATACATAATCAGCTTTGGTAAGATTGAGTCCGAAACCACCCGCTTTTAGTGAGATTAAAAAGAATGGAAAATCACCATTCTGGAACTGATGAACCATTTTTTGTCTATCCTCCGAACTCATAGAGCCATCGAGGTAACAATATTTAATTCCTTTTTCATCGAACCACTTTCTATAAATGGTTAACTGCGAAACGAATTGTGAAAACATCAATACTTTATGTCCTTCTGCCATTGCAGTTTCGGCCATAAAAGTGACTTCATTGAACTTACCACATTCTCCATCAAAATCAGGATTCACCAATAATGGATGATTGGCAATTTGTCTGAGTTTGGTTAATCCTTGTAATAAAGTAAACTGAGATTTATTCAGACCCATTTCCTTAATCGCTAATAAAATCTCATTTCTATAATGTGATTTTACTTTTTCATAAGCCTCCTTTTGCTCCTCACTCATTTCACAATAAACCAATTGTTCCATTTTTTCTGGAAGGTCTTTCGCAACTTGGTCTTTTGTTCTGCGAAGAATAAATGGTTTGATGATGGCTTTTAATTGCATCATTTTATAAGGATCTTTTAGCTTCTCAATTGGTGCTACAAAACGCTCATTGAAGGAACTTAAACTTCCTAATAATCCGGGATTAATAAACGACAATTGACTCCATAATTCTTGCACACTGTTTTCAATGGGCGTTCCTGTTAATACCAGCTTATTGGCTGCTCTTAACATTTTCACACATTTAGCCGATTGCGAATTCGGGTTTTTGATGGCCTGACTTTCATCCAGAATCAAATAATTAAATTTATATTCTTTTAATAAATCAACATCAACCCGAACGGTACCATAAGTTGAAATTACCAAATCGTAATTGGCAAATTGTTTGGTGTTTTTAACACGACCAATTCCTGTATATACTAAAACTCGTAATCCCGGAGTAAATTTTAATGCTTCCTGAAACCAATTATAGACCAATGAATTGGGCACAACAATTAATGAACAACGGATAAAAGTCTGTTGAATCATTTCTTTTTCAGATGGAGCTTGTAATTGATTAGAAATTCCACCACTTCTAATAAACAACTCTCTATTATTAGGCTGAATGGGCTGATCGAACAAACTGATTTGTACTGCAGGACCATTCGATTTGATACTAATTGGAATTTCTTCAGCCACAAACTCTCTTTCTTGCAAAGAAGGAATATTCATTTGTTCATTGAATAATTCTTTTTCCTTTTGAATCAATGATAATGTTTGAATGGTTTTACCCAATCCCATATCATCTGCCAAACAACCACCGAATTTATTTTCCTTTAAGAAGTAAAACCAATCGAAACCCGCTTTTTGGTAAGGTCTTAATTCCCCTTTAAATTCAAGTGGTAAATCCATTTCTCGCACCTGACCATAATCGCGAAGTTGTAAAAGTTTTTCGCTCAGCTTTAGATATTTGCCACCTGCATGTGCAATTTCTTCAAGCAAACCCACATGGTGTTTTTCTAGTTTGATTTCATCTTCACTATTCGAAAATTCTAATATACCACTCAGGTTACCAAACCATTCTTCTGGTATAACAGCAATCATTCCATTGGGTAAAATAAATTCTCTTTTACCTTTCATGATGTATTCACGAAGGGTTAAAAATGAAAAAGTGTATTCACCAAACTTGACAATTGCTGTTACATCAAACCAATCTCGCTGTTCTTTAACTTCGATTTTAATTTCTCTTGGACCAATAAAATATTTGCTATTTTCAGCTTGTTGGTTGATTTCAATTTCATTCTTTTCTAATTCCTCGTGGTGTTCATTTAACCAATCGAGAAATGCGTATTTATTGGTGACTTCACCACCCAATAAAGAATCATTCTTTTTAACAGTAAGCAGTTCAGGAATTTGAAAAAAACAGGTTTTGGCATTACGTAATCCAATGCGTTCTAATGCCTCTTTTTTACTTTCTTCAAAATCGCGGTTTCTTTGAATGCGTTTGAACAAATTCTTTCCTTGAAATTTGGTTAGTTTGGAAGAAATCATGGGTTCAGAAGCATATTCAAATTCAGCTTCTGCATATTTAAATTGAAGTTTAAGCGCAATTTCATCTTCATAAAAATGCACCATGGTAAGAAACGCTTTGCCATATGGCTTGGAGGTTTCAATGCCAAAACAATCCGACTTTACATCATATTTTTCTACCAACTGAGAAACAAATTTCTGCAGGTAATTTTCTTCTGCGTTACGAGGAATTTGAATGTATCTTTTATTTAAGAAAGGCAGCAGCTTTTTACCATCTACGCGTTTTTCAAAATCAATTAATTTATTTTGAACCAATAACCAAGCAGGACTCAAACACACCACCTGAGCACCCTTGTACATGAACTCTACTTTTTCGCCTTTGTAACGAATGGTTGGATAATAACGAATGCCTTCTGGGTTGTCTTTAAAATGAAACCAAACATTACCAGGCTCTGTAGCTACCTCTATTTTGATGGAAGTAGGATTGTTATCGTTACCTGTTTTGTAAATGGTTTCTCCCCTTAATTGAACCAATACTTTATGAATTCTTTCTTGAATAAAAGGTTTAATTCTTTCATCGAGTAAGTTTGGTGTGCAATATTTATTGAAGAACTCAGCCGTTCTGATTTTCTTTTTGGTTTCTGTATTGAATCTTTTAAAAATAAAATCATCATCTACCTCATCCAGAATTTTGATCAATTCGAATTGAGCAGCACTGATATTCTTTGCAAAATAATCGGCCGTTTTAGAAAATACCCTTTGGTGAGTAAGAGTAAAAGCCCCTTTGCTGTTCACCTGAACAACATGAGGCTCCAGCATCAAACCCATATGGGCATGCTCTACCAAAGTGAATACCAAAGCAAATGGTTGTGTGTTAACTACCAGCAAAAACTAATTACATTAAGGTAGCTAAGATATGTCTTTGATGTGGAAATGAAAAAATAAGCAAAGAATTTTCGGTAAAAAAAAATGAGCTACACAGAAAGCAGGCTATGAAATGTATTTTTACTCCTGATTGTTGATTAGCGGATTCATTGAAAAGTTCTTTGTCACAGTTAAAAACACCGCAAAAAGGTAAAAAAATAGTGATTCGATACCATTTTACAATTTGTTAATTAATCTGCGCGGCTTCAACGTTTTGAAACTGATGCTACTGAAAGAAGAATACTTTTTCCTATCTAAAATGACTGTTAATACATTCCCTAAGTGATTGGACAATTCATACCTTTTTGCTCCGCGCTCTAATTGGTATGAACTAAACAAATAAGTTACTTCTTCTGGTGTTTCAATGACGTATTCGTTACTCGTAATTTGGTTGTCTAAGTTGAGGTCACGGGCAACTCGTTTGTCATAAATACAAAAAACGGGCATGTGAAAGATGCAACAAATCGTCAAATCAATTACCTTTAGGTTTACAAACTTTATCTTTCATTTTCTAGAATTATAAGGATATCCTTATAATTCTGAGGAAGGTACTTAGTAGCAATTTCCCATATAATTTCATAATCAATTCCAAAGTACTCATGTGTTATTCGGTTTCTTAACCTGTACATTTCTTCCCAAGGTATATTTGAATACTTATCTTTCAGATAAGTTGGAACATTTTTGCTTGCTTCTCCAATTACCTCAAAATTTCTGATAACAGCATCAACTGTTTTATAGTCCCATTTGAATTGTTGAAAGTCAAGCCCATTTATGTACTCCTGAACCCTCGACATTGACAAAGCAATATCTTCTAAATAAAGGATTGAATCTCTATCACTAGGTTTCATACATAATTAACTTGATCAAGAATAGGTAATTTAATTCTTTCTTTTAGTGCATTTTTAGTAACCAAATCAATCGGTATTTCAAATTTCTGTTCTAGAAATTTTTCAAGCGTAAAAAAATTCCAACCAATTGGTTCAGAAAACTCTACAAGTAAATCTAGGTCGCTGAAATCATTTTGAGAGTCATTAGCAAACGAACCAAAATAACCAATTTTGCTAACATGAAACTTGTTTACAAGTTCCGGCTTAATTTCTATTAGCTTTTTTTCTACTTCTACTCTGGTTAACATATTTGCAAGATAAATAATTTTAGTAAAATTCTGTTTTCACTCCATTTTACTAAATAGTCATTAAAGCAAATTCGAAAACATTTAAAGCAATGTTGCCAAATAAATAGAACCCATTGGATCATTCGCAAAATACCTTTAATCAGCCAGGCTTTCTTCTGCTGTTCTGTTGTAATGCCGGCTCCTTCTACTAGGCTAATCATGGTACTACGCAAGGTTTAGTATTTTGGGAATTTATAAAATTAACGTAATCTCATATTTTTTTCTCTTAAAAAGAGAAGTTGAAAAATCTAATGATATATATTGGAACAGCTCATTGAAATGAGGTATTCGAGAATTTAAAGTATTTATTATTTTAAAAGTCTTTTTTAAGAAATAAGATATCGAAGCATATTAATAAACAACTTTTAATCTCAGAACCTCTTTGAAGAATATGACCTATATTCTTTTGAGTTAAATTTGTTTTTAAACCGCCTAAATTTTAATTCGTAAATTTCTGGCACAAAATTGGCGTTAGAATCGGAAGAAATAACAAGCTTTAATTTGTTATTATTTATAAATAAAGCGGTATCCTTTCTATTATAAACCACCTTATTTCTATGCAAAATGTTCTCGTCAAGAAACAAAGAATCACCTTTTCTGAACCAAGTACCCCAAAAATAACAGTCTCTATAGAAATTGAGTAAATCAGGAGTAATTGAAAATCCTTTCGGAATACCCGAAGATTGAAATGAATCATTTTCATAGAACTTATAAAAAATTAAAAATTCTTTTTTGCTATTTCCTTCCTTAACATAAATACCATCAAACCTAATGTTAGGCTTCTGACTAGCACAAGATGAAAAAAAAGCAATTGCAATTAAAATTAATAATTTTCTATTTATTAACATCTGATTGTTCTCCTCTATTTTTAGCATAACCATTTTTTACATTTACATTACCAAAAACATATTTAAAAAACTCAACAAAAGCTGAATTTCTTTTCGGAAGAATAGGCGGCGGAATTGGTGTTGCAGGAATTGCAGTTAAATTTGCACTTAACGGTTGATTCTGTCCTACTAAAGATGGAACAATTACAATTCTATTGGCCAGAATTGGTGTACCAAAATTATCTAGAACTGGATTATTATTATTATCAATAATAACACCGCCTTGACTCTGTATTTGATTCTGATTGTTTAAACCAGAATTAATATTTGGATGTGTAAGTACTGCAGATAATGCACTTGATGCTCTTGCATTAGCATTATTCAAATTAATATTAGAAGTACCCTGAATAGTAATTATAGAAGAAGGGTCAGTTAGTAAAGTTCCAACTACAAGATCGATAGCTCTTTGATTCTCTTTAGATATTTGTGCAAACCCAATACCATTTCCGAACTGAATAATATTAGACCCAAAAGTAAACGTTGAATTAACTGGAGGCGGAATTAAACTCGGCATTTGTTCTGGCTTAGAACCTCTCAAACCAGTACTTGAATTTCTGTCTCTATAGTTTTTCCAACCCTGCCAAAATCCTTTAAAATCTCCCTTAAAAATCGCCAAGATACCTTCTAGGCCATCCAAATCTATATGGGCAACAGGAGAATTACTTGCAAATTGAAAAGGAGAAAACATTGGAAACTTTCTATATAAAGGATCTATTGTTAAAAATTTCCCTAGTCTGGAATCTAAAATTCTTTCTCCGAAATCAATAATATTTGCAAAGCCCTTTATCTCATTATCATTCTCCTTTCCATTGAAACCAAACCTATACTCTCCCCCATTCCAAGTTCTACTTGCCAGCGGCGCTCCAAAAGGAGAATAATCTGTAGCAGAAATGCGTTCTGCTGAGAAATAAGAAAAGGTACTTCCAGTGAAGATTGCTGTTTTCCTATCTAAAATGACTGTTAATACATTCCCTAAGTGATTGGCCCATTCATACCTTTTGGCTCCTCTTTCTAATTGGTATGAACTAAACAAATAGGTTACTTCTTCTGGTGTTTCAATGACGTATTCGTTACTCGTAATTTGGTTATTTTTACTCCCTATTACAACAGACTTATTTCGTAGTTCAATATGCATTATTATTCTTGTATTGCAAAGGACAAATGGGACAGCAAGGACCTTAGTATAACGTGAATGAGTTTTTCTTGATTTGAAGTGTATAGCAAATTTATAAAGTTCTTTAGGTATATATTAACTTGTACCCCTGCCTGATTGCTTAATCTTGCCAAATAAATAGAACCCATTGGGTCACTCGCAAAATACCAATTTATCAGCCATGTTTTCTTCTGCTGTTCTGTACTAATTCCACTGCCAAAAGCTTGAAGCATCAGGCTTCTACATCGATTAAAAATGGGAACAAGCCATGTTATGTTTTAGTTAAACAAGGGAACTGTAAACTTAAGTATGTTGAATTCCTACTCCACCACCACATCCACCATTCCATGGAATACAAAACTGGCGGGTCCTTCTAACCAAACATCTGTAATGTGGTTTTCATGTTTTTCGTAAGCTACTCTCAATGCACCGCCAGGTGTGCCTAACCTAACTACATGTGGAGCAAATTCCCTTGGATGCAAATATCCATGTGCAATGGCTGATGCAGTAACTCCTGTTCCACAACTATAGGTTTCGTCTTCAACACCTCGTTCATAAGTTCTTACTGCTAAACTACCATCCTCCATAATCTGCACAAAATTCACATTGATTCCTTCTTTGGCAAATCTGTCTGAATACCTAATTTTTCTTGCTTCTTCAACTACATCAATAGAAGTTATTGAATCATTGATAAACTTTACATAATGAGGAGAACCTGTATTTAATACAAAGCTATTGTTTGCTTCTATTGATACTTCATGCACCTCTTTCATTTGTAAACTCACGATAGTATTTTCTCTGATGATGGCTTGGTGCGGACCATCTATTGCAGTAAAAATGAAATCGTTTTGAACAATTCCTAAATCAAATGCAAATCTTGAAATACACCTGCCTCCATTGCCACACATGGTGCTTTCTGAGCCATCACTATTAAAATATTGCATATAAAACGAATGTGTTTCGTCTTTTTGTAAGAGTATCAAACCATCAGCACCTATACCAAATCTTCTATGGCATAATTGAGCTATTATCTTTTTATTGTTTGCAGGAAATGTTTTCTCTCTGTCGTCAACCAAAATGAAATCATTACCTGTTCCTTGGTATTTAAAAAAACTTACTCTCACTTGAAATTTAATTTATGAAATTGTGAATCTGAAATCAAAGGAATGATGATTTGTTTGTAAACCATACTGTGACTTGAACTCAAATCGGAGTATAAAAACATAACAAAATCATCGGGTTCTAATCCGTAAATAATGAGTTTTCTGCCATTGTACCTATAACCCATAAAATTAACAGGCGATATCCAATACTCTACAAAAAGCGGTTTGGCTTTAGCGGCAGTTTTTCTCAAAATACTTTTTTGTGTCAAAACAAATATGGCACTATCACCCAATACAGAATCTGTTTCAATTGATAGTGCTTTTAATTTGGTATCCCAAATTTGTTGTGAATAGGTTTGAAACAATGAATCAGCAATCATTTGCTCT
>JBMLPO010000412.1:0-9405 GCA_049242065.1 Bacteroidia bacterium | reverse complement strand
ATAGGCATTTGATCTGTTTCATTGGGCTCCTCTGCATTCAGTTGTTGATCTAGTTCTTGTTCTGCCCTTAGGAATAATTCATTTGAATCTAATAGCAAGCTGTCTTCAGGCAAACGATGAGATTCTTTGATAGATTTCTCTGTATTTCCTTTCACTGAAGATTGATTCGTTGGTTGTTCAGGTTCGGGCTCTGATTTAAAAATATTGATTTTATTTAAAAAAGATTTTCGTTTTTCTGCCAAAGCATTATCATAGTTGGTATTGATATAGTAATCCAATATCAATACAAAACCCAAAATAGAAATGATTAAATAAACCCATCCCCAATTTTTAGGAGCATCGGTAGAGATGATGGGTTGTTCATATTCATCTAATTCTCTTTTTAAAATAACTTCCCGGTTGTTTTTATACCTTTCAAATTCAAGTGCAAATTCAGCATCTTCTATCAACCGCTTTTCAAAAGCTTCTTTGTCATCAGGATTTAAAGCCTGACGAATATATTTTTCAAAGAAGTATTGATATTTTTCTGGTTCGAGGTGCATAAGCTTACAGCAACGGCAAATTTGAGAATTTACAGGCAAAATAACGAACAGATTTCTGCCGTTTATTAACATGTTTGAACCAAAAGGCTAGCATAAGGGGAAAATGACAAAGTTTGGTTCAGAACATTCCCTCCGGTTTCAGGGTATATAGGGGTTGATTCCGGGGGGAATTTCTTATCATGCCATTGAATAAAATGGAATTGCAGTTGAATAGAAGAATAGATGAGTTATTGAATTCATCAAAAATTACTAAGTTAGCAGTTGATGCTGACAAAATGTGAATTGGAACAGTATTTGAAAAATGGAAAATAAAATAAAAACAAAAGAGAAAATGTATATGAAAAAGGTTTTGACACTTCTATTGGTGGCGGGCTTGGGAGGCTTAGCTGCTGTTGGTATCACACGATTCTTTGAGAACAAAAGTGATGCAACCTTTACCCAGAATTACTTAGCAAAATATGCCAGTATTGCAGCAGAAACTGACAGACCCGATTTTGTTGCAGTTGCAGATTTGGTGACACCTACAGTGGTACATATCATCACCACTATTGAACCAAAAGGCAATGAAGAATCTATCCAAGGAGATCCTTATGGTTTCTTTAAAGATTTTGGTTTTAGAATGGAGCCAAATATTCCGAGAGGCGGTTCTGGCTCAGGAGTTATCATTTCTTCAGATGGTTATATTGTTACCAATAACCATGTAGTAGATGGTGCAACAAAAATAAAAGTGATATTAAACGACAAAAGAGAGTATACCGCAGAGTTATTAGGTAAAGACCGCAATACAGATTTAGCACTGATTAAAATTGAAGAAAAGAATTTAGCCTTTGCGGTGCAAGGAAATTCAGATGAAGTGAAAGTTGGTCAGTGGGTATTGGCAGTAGGTAATCCTTTTAACCTCACCTCTACTGTTACAGCAGGCATTGTAAGTGCAAAAGGAAGAGGACTCAATTTATTAAGAGACCCAAGAAATCCTGAAACGCAATATGCCATTGAAGCCTTTATTCAAACCGATGCTGCTGTCAATCCAGGAAATAGCGGTGGAGCTTTGGTATCATCAGATGGAAAACTAATAGGTATCAATGCTGCAATTGCTAGTGAAACGGGTCAGTTTGCAGGTTACTCTTTCGCAATCCCTGTTAATCTAATGAAAAAAGTAGTAGATGATTTATTGAAATATGGTGAAGTACAAAGAGGATTATTAGGCGTTCAAATTCAAGATGTAACCAGTGAGTTAGCAGATAAAGAAGGATTGAGTGAAGTGAAAGGAGTTTTTGTTGCCAAGGTAACAGAAAACAGTGCTGCAGAGGCGGCTGGATTAAAAGACAAAGATATCATCATATCTATAGATGATGAAAAGGTAAATACCACCAATGAGCTACAAGAGAAAGTAGGCAAAAAAAGTCCAGGTGATAAAGTAAAAGTTGGCATCATTCGTTCTGGAAAAAACATGGATTATGTAGTAACTCTTAGAAGTAAAGATGGAAAAACTACATTAGCTAAAACTGAAAAAGTAGAAACCAATAAAGTTTTAGGTTGTGAGTTTGAAACCATTGGTCGCGAAGAGAGATTGAAATTAAAAATTCCATCAGGGGTAAGAGTAAAAAGTGTAGGCGATAAAAGTGCATTGAAAAAAGCGGGCATTCCAGTTGGATTTGTGCTTACCCATATTGACAAAGTTCCAGTAGGAAGTGTAACTGAAGTAAAAAACAGTTTAGAAAATAAAAAAGGTGTTGTGTTCTTAGTGGGAATTAATCCGAATGGCTCTAAAGGATATTATGGATTTGAATTATAGAGTTGATTTATCATTATAAAAAACGGCGGCTTCTGTAGAAGCCGCCGTTTTTATTTTCCTTGGGCTGAAGCCCAAGGCCATTAATTTATGATGTCTAGGGCTAAAGCCCAAGGCCATTGATTGATGGGGTTGAGGTATTTATGCCTGTCCCATAGAACCGCCAAAATTCATAGGAAAAGGAGGCGCTTGCTCATTGACTTGGATATTGCCATTGTGGTCTTCAAATTTTGCAATATTATCACTCAAGGCCATGAGTAATCTTTTTGCATGGTCTGGAGTTAGTACAATTCTAGACTTCACTTTTGCTTTGGGTACACCGGGCATGATTCTCACAAAGTCGATAACAAACTCCGAATTAGAATGTGTAATGATGGCTAAATTGGAGTAAATTCCTTCTGCCATTTCCTCGCTGAGTTCAATATTTAACTGATTGGGATTTTGTTCCTCGTTTTGCATTGCTGTTGGTTTTTAAATTTATACGAAGTTAAAATTTTGTACTTGTCAAAAAAGGTCTGATACAAATTTCATAGGCCTGATTTATAGCGGCATGCTAAGTATTAGAGAAATTTTCAAAGGAATACACATGGTATGTCGACTAAAAAATGTGTCAAAAAATATCTTTATTCATTAATTTGCTGCTATGCATATCCAACTCAGTATAAAAAATATGGTAAGCCGTCGCTGTATTCAGTCGGTTGAAAACATATTACTCGACTTGGGTATCATGGTAAAAAAAGTGGCATTGGGTTCGGCAGATATTGAATGTGAAAATTTTGATTTGGTGCTGAACAACCTAAAAAAAGCCTTGATAGAACAAGGGTTTGAAATTATTCAGAACAAAGAATTCCAAATACTAGAGCAAATAAAAGTTGCTGTATTAGAAATGATTTATTACTGCAATAACCTCAATACCATCATCAGAAATTCTGATTACTTAAGTGATAAAATTGGCTTGCCTTATGGACAACTCAGTAAATTATTTTCTGAGTTAACAGGCCAAACTTTAGAAAAATACATCATTCTTGTTAAAATTGAACGGGTAAAAGAATTACTAACCTATAACGAAATGACACTAAGTGAAATTTCTTATCAGATGGGCTATAGCAGCGTTCAATACTTGAGCACACAATTTAAACAAGTTACAGGATTGAGTGTGAGTGAGTACAAAGCCTTAGCAGTGAAGACAAGAATTCCACTGGATGAATTGCTCAAACAATCGAATTAAATTCAATTCTTTTTTCAGCCTAAAACCTTTTCGTAATCCTTTCACTTCAATTGAAAAATGAAGATGAACATGGATATTTTCTTTGTCAATCCATCTGAGTTCAATTAGATTTGGGAATTGATTTGAACATGATGCAAAACTTTATCGATACCATTCAAAAAGCCTATACAACAAAAGGTGATTCTATTTTTTTAGGAGCAGCCCTTTATAATGGAGCAGTCATCAAAGAAGCCGCAATTAGATTGCCATTAAAAACCATGAATAGACATGGCTTAATTGCTGGCGCAACTGGAACAGGTAAAACCAAAACCTTACAAATGCTAACAGAAGCACTGAGTCAGGCATCGGTGCCTTGTTTGGTAATGGACATCAAAGGCGATTTAAGTGGCATTGCAGCAGCAGGGGAATGGAATGATAAAATCAAAGAAAGAACCGAAGCCATTGGATTTCAATTTGAGGCAAAAGCCTATCCGGTTGAGTTCTATACACTAGCCAAACAAAATGGTGTTCAATTAAAAGCAACTGTAAGTGAATTTGGACCCATTCTGTTATCAAAAATTCTAGATTTAAATGAAACACAAGCAGGCTTGGTAAGTATGATTTTTAAATTCTGTGACGACAGACGTCTGCCTTTATTGGATTTAAAAGATTTTATAAAAGTACTGCAATACGTCTCTAATGAAGGGAAAGCTGAGATGAGTAAAGACTATGGTAATATTAGCACTACAAGTACAGGAACCATACTCAGAAAAGTAATTGAATTGCAACAACAAGGCGCTGATTCATTTTTTGGAGAACCCAGTTTTGATGTAGAAGACCTCATGCGCATCAATGAACAAGGTATGGGAATGGTGAATGTATTACGCTTAAATGATTTGCAAGACAGACCCAAATTATTTGCTAGTTTCATGTTATGTTTATTGGCTGAACTGTATTCAAAACTGCCCGAGGAAGGAGATCTTGATCGACCTAAATTATGTTTGTTTATAGATGAAGCGCATTTAATTTTTAATGAAGCAAGTAAGGCCCTACTCGACCAAATTGAAACCATCATCAAACTCATTCGTTCAAAAGGCGTTGGCATTTATTTCATCACACAAAGTCCTGCAGATATACCAGCAGCGGTATTAGGCCAATTGGGATTAAAAGTGCAACATGCATTAAGAGCCTTTACTGCAGCAGATAGAAAATCAATTAAACTAGCAGCAGAGAATTTTCCAATTTCTGAATTTTATCAAACAGATGAAATCATTACCCAATTAGGAATGGGTGAAGCTTTGGTAACAGGTTTAAATGAAAAAGGAATTCCTACTCCATTGGCTGCAGTAATGCTCAATCCACCTTGCTCGCGAATGAATGTACTTTCAGAAAATGAACTCGATGCTATTTGCAGTCAATCCAAATTGATTCCTAAATACAATCGCATCATTGATGAAAGAAGTGCCTATGAAATTCTTTCTGAAAAACTCAACAAAGCAATTGAAGAAGAGGAATCAGAAACTGAAGAAACTGAATCAAATACTAATAGAAAAAATAGTCCGAGAGAAAAGTCAACACTTGAAGAAATTCTTAGTAGTCCTGTAACCAAACAAGTAGCAAGAACGGCAACACAAGTTTTAACAAGAACTTTATTAGGCGCCTTGGGAGTAAGTAGTTCAGGAAGAAAAAAGAAAAGCAGCTGGTTTTAGATGATTGCTTAGAAGATTGATTTTAAATTTCCGATGGGTTTCAATTCTTTATTATTTTTGGGCTGAAGTCAGCAGAGCTAATAAATAACAGCGGGATTTTTCTTAATTGGAAAATCAAAAGAATATCGATTCATCTTCTGATTGAAATAATCACTTATTTATACCATGCTTCGGTATTGATGAGCAATTGAAATGGCTAATGGTTTCAATTCTTTTTTATCTCAGGAATGAAGCCAGCAGGACAATTCAGGAAGTAGCGGAATTTTTGGAGATAGCAATTTTTATATCCAGGGTAATTAGCCAAATTGGTTAAAAATAGTTCATTATCCCCTATTCCATTTTTATCATTTTTTTAACCAAGGTTTGCTTGTTTTTAGAAATTCTAAGGTAATATACACCAGCACTTAAGTCTAGATTGTTTATGTGTTTTCCAAATCCCTTTTGTACGCAAACTCCAAGGGTATTCAATAGTTCCCAGCTTAAATTATCTTCAGCAATGCCCTCCAGTTGAATTTCATTTACAAATGGATTGGGATAAACACGAATGGCTGCAGCATCTAATTCACTGATGGCTGTAGTAGGAAATGCTTTCTTCAAATATTTCCAAGTATCATCTGCATAGGTAATGGCTACTTCTCCATAATCATTCGGTGCATTTCCTATTCTCACAAATACCAAATTCATTGAAGGTACTACATGTATAGATTGCCCATTTTTACCTAATGCTGAAAACATATCCTTGGGCGCATTGGGGAACAAGGGTCCAGTAAAACTAATTTGTAAACCTGGTGCCATGAATTTACTTTTTCCATTTAACCACCATAAATAACCATAACTGGGATTTATGTCCTGACTAGAATTGGTCATGGCTCTGAAATAAGCAGTATCACTGAGTACAGGAGTAGTATTCCAATATCCTTTATTGAGCATGAGTAATCCAAACCTAGCCATGCTTCTGGCTTTACTATAATAAACATTGTTATAGGTACCTGGCGCTTTATAATAAATGCCATCCATTCCTGTTTTTGATTTGATTTGCGATAGTGCAAATTCGTTGATGGTAAATCCACTTGAGGCACTTATGACTTCATCTAAAATGGTATAAGGAGCATTGTGATAGGCCCATCTGCTGCCGGGCTCTGCTTTATATTTTAAACAAGATGGTTCTGTACAATCTTTGTTGATTACGGCATCATCGAGTCCGGTACTCATACTCAATTGATGTATGATTTTTATTTTTTGCTCCTGGTTATTGGTCATGGATGTGAAGCCTTGACCCAAATATTTTTGAGAAGTATCTGATATGTTTAAAAATCCATTTTGTTGTGCTATGCCCACTAAAACAGAAGTGAGAGATTTACCAGCACTGGCCCAATACCAATTGCTATCTTTGGTAAAAGTACCATAGTATTTTTCAAAAACAATTTTGCCATCTTTAAGAATAATCGCTGCTTTAGATTGTGTATTACCTAAAAAACTATCTAAGGCATTTAAAGCCTGGGCATCCCAATTCAGGCTATTAGGACTTACACTTTCCCAGGCTGAACCTGTAAGTGGAGGGAAATACAAAGTTTGTGACCTCAGTGGCATTTTCATTCCGAGCACACAAAAGAATAAGAGTAGCGTTTTCTTCATCATCATTGGATGTAAATTTAATTAAAAGGTTTAAGCCCGATTCCTGTATTTTTTTAATGCCTCATCAAAAGCCTGTTTCCCTATATCAATCATTTCTTCAGCCCTGTAAAATTCAAAAGTACCACAAGCCGTTCTAGGCACATGCACCAAGATATCTGGCTGATAGATTTCTTCCATGAGTTCAGCAAGTCGGTCTTGTGTATAATCATAAGAAGTATTCACCAATTCAAAAACAGATAATTGAGGCACCTTCGACTTGGCTTTAGGCTTGACAAAATTGGAGAAATACTTATTCATAAATTCATTGTCTATGAAAGAAGCAGGTTCTTTTGAAACCTGTACCAAATTGTTCTCATTACTAGCCCTGGCATTGATATTCACTGCCACAACAATGGCATCTTTGTTTCTTTTCACATGATTGATAGGTAATGGATTCAGCACCCCTCCATCAACCAATAATCTGTTTTTATCAATCACCGGAACAAATACACCTGGAATAGAAACAGAAGCCCTTAAAGCTGTAAAGAGATTACCCGATTGGTAAAGTACCTCTTTTCGTCGAATCATATCTGTTGCAATGGCGGTAAAAGGAATCGACAAATCTTCTATTTGTTGGTCGCCTGTGAGTTCTTGAATTTTCTGAAATATTTTTTCTCCCTTTATAAATCCTTGGGTAGTGAAAGTAAAATCGGTTAATCCGAAAACAGTTGATTTGGTAAGACCTCTCAACCAATCGGAATAAGCTTGTAAATAACCAGCCGCATAAATCCCTCCTACTACTGCTCCCATTGAACAGCCTATCACATCTACAATTTCATAGCCCTCCTCCAGTAAGCCTTCAATCACTCCAATATGGGCCATTCCTCTTGCACCACCGCTTCCTAAAACCAAATGTACCTGTTTCATTTTCTCAAATTTAAAGCTTTCAAAGTATCAACAACTGAAAATAAATTTCGTTGATACAAAAACAACAAACACATTTGATTCTCTAATGATCAAAAACAAATGAAGTTACCTAACCTAAACCCATTAAGCTATTTCAAATATCAGACAACAGCTAGCAGCAGATGAATTACACATGAGAGGTGCTCATTTTAATTTTATAACACTCTCTATAAATTTTATAACATCCGTTTTGATAAAAAAGTCCAAATTTGATTCATCAGTTTAGGGAATGGGCCTTAAACTTCATGTTCAAGCGGATGAAAATCAAAAAAAACATAGCCATCAGTGAATCAGGATTTATATTCAATCCAACAACAGGCGATTCATTTTCAACCAATCCTATTGGATTTGAAATCATCAATTTATTAAAAGAGGATAAGAGCAAAGAGGAAATCAAAGCTTTTGTACTGGATAAATATTTTATTGATGAATCAACATTCGAGAAAGACTTTTACGATTTCAGCACCTTACTTCAGAGCTCTCAAATAGCGGAAGAATAATAGCAATCTTATGAGTAATAAAAAACCAATAACGATTGCTGTTTCCGGACTCAATAATATTGATAGTCCGGGACCTGGCATTCCGGTAATCAGGGCCTTAAAGGAGAGTAGCCTCTATGATGTTAGAATCATTGGCTTATCTTATGAGGCACTTGAGCCTGGATTATACATGCATGAGCTGGTTGATAAATCATACCAAGTTCCGTTTCCATCTGCAGGCACCCAAGCGCTCATGGAAAGATTGAGGTATATTCATGAACAAGAAAACATTGCGGTTATCATTCCCAATTTTGATGCAGAGTTGAGTAATTTCATGAATTTGGAGTCTGAGATTCTACATGAATTTGGCATCAAAATGTTTCTTCCAACACAAGAGCAATTTGATGAAAGACACAAAGCCAATTTGTTTGAATTTGGAAAAAAGCATGATGTAAAAGTACCTTATAGCAAAATGATGTTTAATACATCAGAGATACATTCATTGCAGCAGGAATTTACTTATCCAATGGTGGTGAAGGGTCGCTTTTATGATGCTTATATTGCCTACAACCAAGAGCAAGTTGCAACCTACTTCAATAAACTTGTGGCCAAATGGGGCTTACCTATCATTATTCAAGAATATGTTTTTGGAAGTGAAGTAAATGTTACAGCCATTGGAGATGGAAAAGGCAATGCCATTGGTGCAGTCCCGATGCGTAAATTATTTATTACCGATAAGGGAAAAGCTTGGGCAGGGATATCACTCGACGACCAAAAATTGGTTGACATAGCCAATCGTGTTATTTCATCTTCTAAATGGAGAGGCGGTATGGAACTTGAATTCATCAAAACAGCCGAAGATGAATATTACCTATTAGAAATCAATCCACGTTTCCCGGCATGGGTCTATCTAGCCAAAGGCTGTGGTCAAAACCACCCAGAAGCATTGGTAAGAATGGCCTTGGGTGAAACAGTTGAACCCTTCGAAAAATATGATATCGGCAAAATGTTTGTGAGGTATTCCTATGATATGATAGTGGACTTAAAAGAATTTGAACAAATTTCTACCCTTGGTGAACTTTAAAAGAAATAAACG
>JBMLPO010000411.1:0-1647 GCA_049242065.1 Bacteroidia bacterium | reverse complement strand
CTTTTATTTCATTTAATAAATTTGTACTTGACTATTCAAAAAACAAGTATAGAATAGAGTACGATGAAATTTCGCAATTTTACAAATTAGTATTAAACGACATTCAAGAAGTAATTCCTCAAATTGATTTTGAAATAGACTCATTTCAGTTAAAGGCAGGAGAAGCGGGCTTGATTTTCTCTCCTCAACTTATTCAACGTTTTATAGCTTCTTTGTGCACCAAACCATTTGTAATTTGCAGTGGACTTTCTGGTTCTGGTAAAACAAAATTGGCACAAGCTTTTGTGCAATGGATTTGTCAAAGTGATAAGCAATACAAAATTATACCGGTTGGGGCTGATTGGACAAATAGAGAACCTCTATTGGGTTACCCAAATGGATTAGACCCAAAATCTTACGTTACACCTGATAGTGGTGCTTTACAGTTAATTTTAGAAGCATCAAAAGAAGAAAATCAAAACAAGCCTTATTTTATGATTTTGGATGAAATGAATCTAAGTCATGTTGAAAGATATTTTGCTGATTTTCTAAGTATAATGGAATCTAAAGAAAAACTGAAATTATATTCTGGTGAAAAAAGATATACCCAATATACAAAGGATGATGAATTTGATGAAGAGTATTTTATTCCTTATGAAATTGAATGGCCCAACAATTTATTTATTATCGGAACTGTAAACATTGACGAAACCACATACATGTTTAGTCCAAAAGTATTAGATAGGGCAAATGTGATTGAGTTCCGTATTACTCCAAAAGAAATGGACAAATTCTTTAAGGAAAGAAAAGAACTTAACATGAAAGAACTTTTTTTAGATAGAGATAAAAGCAAGGGCGGAGCAGGGCAAAACATGGCTGAAAATTTCTTTCAATTGGCTGAAGTAAAAACAATAACTAAAATACCAGAAATAGAAGGTGATGATAATATCTTGAATAAATTCTTTGAAGAACTGCAAATTGTAGGTTCAGAATTTGGATACAGAAGTGCAACAGAAATTGAATTACTCATTACTAAACTAGGTAATAATGGGTTAATAGTTAAAGATGGAGAATCGATGGAAAACAATACCAAAATTGATATTGCCATCATGCAAAAACTGCTGCCTAAACTACATGGTTCTAGAAAAAAATTAGTTGGCCCTTTAGAAACTCTTGGAGGCTTTTGTTTAGTTAGAATAAATGGATCCCAACCAGATGATCAAAATAAAACAAAGACTTTATACCAGCAATTCATTTCTGAAAAGAGAGATTCTGCAAAATGGGAAATTAAGTATTCAATCTCATTTGAAAAAATTGAACGGATGCTTAAAAATGTAATTGAAAATGGATTTACAAGCTATGCCGAAGCCTAAACTCAATGAAAGAACAAAGTACTGATATAAAAATTCCATTAGATTTCATTGAGGCTAAATTAGAACTCTATGTTTATGGCAATAGAAAAGAAACGCTATATTCAATAGATAAACAGATAGCTTTAGAAAATGGTATGTCACCATATCAAATACTTGAAGGCAATTTTTACAATTATTATTTCAAGCTTCGCGGAAATGCAAATCATCAATATCAATTAAGAGAAAATATTATTGTAAAAAATGCGCTACGAGAAGATGTTTCTGAAGGAAGAATATCTCCAAATATTTATGTAGG
>JBMLPO010000410.1:0-3665 GCA_049242065.1 Bacteroidia bacterium | reverse complement strand
ATAAGTTGATAACAGTAATTAAGATTGAGGTGGTTGATTGCATTTAAGTCTTTGTATAAATTTGGAATGCCAGCAGGAACGGTATCATAATTTACCATTTTGGTATTGGCATCCGATTTCCTTAAGATTTGATATTTATCTAAATACAAGGCAGGTGTTGGTGGAATCCAATTTAACTCAACACTATTGTCTGATAAGGCTCTTAAACAAGAAGGATAGGGTGGGTCAATAGGAAAAGATTGAACAACTATTTTTATCTTACCATTTTTAATATTGGGTTTAGGACAAGCATTGTCGTTGAATTCCACATCAATGGTGATGGTATCTTGATTCGCAAAATCACAATCAACTTTCCATTTTAAACTTACTTCAAATCTTCCAGGTACATCTAGTGTATCAACTAAGATAGCAGGATTGCCTAGTTTTCCGAATAGACTTCCAGAAGCAAAAAAACTCATTCTATCTGCATTGGGGTCTGTAGCTTTTATTCTGAAATTTAACTCTTCACCAGCTTCTATATTGATGATTGTATCTTGAAAAACAGGAGGGTCTAAATAGGTTTTTAAATCGAATTTGAACATGGCTAAATTACAGCCACCTACATTGGGATTAAAAGGACGTTTGCCAGGATTGGTTCTAGAGTAGGCAGTTGGCGTTGTTGGGAAATCAGAGAATCCTCCACAACCTGCACATACACTTTGATAAATAATACCTGATTTGTCAAAATGTGATGTGCCACCATCAACATGTTCTGCGCTTAAATCTCCCCCAAAATAAGTGCCATATAACAGTGAAGTCATGTTGGGTGCAAATACACCTAAATAGAAATCGGATCCATCTGTTGTTTTCTGAAATGCATTATCAGAAACGGGTAAATTAAAAACATCATTGAGTCCATTGTGGTAGTTGTAATTGGTTTGTCCTCCCCAACCACTTACATAAATCCTTCCACAATTATCAACCAAAAAAGCAGATGGAGATAAGCCAGGTTCTGTTTGCGATGGACCCAATGTACCAGTGATTAATATGGTACTTAAATCTTTACTTAACTTACTTACAAATTGTTTGCCATTCGTTTGTGAAAATGCATTGGCTGTTGGAACAATGGTGCCATTGGTTTGTCCCATTACATAAGGAAAGTTTTGTGGATCTACTTGAACAAAATGGCATTGGTCGTTGCCTGTTGTACCATAGTAGACCAAATTACTTCGACTGAAAGTATTGATATTGTATTTGGCAATAAATCCATCGATGGCGCCTTTTGGTGGATTTTGAAATCCATTGATATCTGTGCTGGTGGTGCCTCCAGAAACATATAAATTATTGAGGTTATCAATACACAATGAATAAGCTGCATCATCGCCGCTTCCTCCAATATAAGTCGATAAAAGCATGGTGCTTAAATCAGCACTCATTTTGAATAAATAACCATCTTGCCAGCCTCCACCATATGTAGCTTGAGCAGGATTGATAATAGGCAAATTGTCAGTATTTTTAGATTTGGTTACAGTTGCTACATACACATTTCCGCTATTGTCACATACTACTTCACCTCTATAATAATCGGCATAATTATAGGGCAATAAGATTGTTTGATTAGAATAGGGGTAAACCACATTGCCATTGATACCATCATCGAATGCACCACCAACAAAAGTGGAAGCTAATAAAGTGCTCCCATCATTACTGAGTTTGCTAATAAAAATATCATGATTACCATTTTCGCTGGTATCAAATGCATTTGAAGTAGTTGGAAAGGTGCGAGAAGTAGTGGTTCCAAATACAATTAATTGACCTTGATTATTTACTATTAAACTATGTGGCTGTTCATTGGATGCCCCACCAAGAAATGTGGCATAAATTAAGCTAGATCCATCAGGAGAAAACTTAGAAACAAAAGCATCACGGGCTGATTCGCCAGAACTGCTTGAACCTCCCGCATAAGTTAAATCATATGCTCCAGCAGTTACTGGAAAATTAGCCGCATAAACGCAACCTGCACCATAAGCATTTCCATTTTGGTCAAAGGTGGCAGAGAATCCAAAATTATCAGCAACACTGCCTATATAAGTTCCGAATACAATGGTTGGGTCAATGGTTAATTTTTTATTTTTATTATAAGTGCCCAAGGAATACGATAAAACATCATTCTTGAGTTGATAGGCACTTTGAACTAACTGCGATTGATTTTCTTGAAAGCTGAAAGGACTGTCTTCCTTGATTTCACCTAAATCTGTTTTGCTGTAGAGTACTCCGTTTTTTAAATAAGTTTCATTAGCTCCATCATACTTCAATTTGATATCATTGGGCTTAGCGCCTGGATTACATTGGAAGTTTATTTTGATGGATTCACCCATTGAAATCAATTCCAAATCAATTTTTGGGTAGATGTTTTTAATGGTGATTTTTTTATACGACTGCACCTTAGAAGCCCAATTAGATTTTGGTCCCACAAAAAAATTATAATAAGTAGGAAGTAGATCTTCTTTTATAATTTGTGGCTTGTCTGATGCATTTAAAAATTGTATTTTAACAGCATGGTGATGAATCTTTGATCGGGTATGTTTGTGCTGGGCCTCATGCACTGCTTCTTTATCAAAGAATAAATAAGTAAGTGTATTTTTTTCAATGAATAAATGACCAACAGGGATATCAGCTTTAAACAAAACCTGAGCAGGCCACTGACCTTTGTTCTCAACAAAATGAATTCCTTGCTTAGGCTGTTCAATGATAGCCCAAACTGTTTTTTGAACTGATATGATCAGCAACAAAAACAAACAAAAACGCAATTGATATGTGTACAGGTTTTTCAATAAAAAGTAAATATACAATATGTTAGACAAAAGTAAACCTCATTTAGTTGCCTTAACAGGTGCTGGAGTAAGTGCAGAAAGTGGATTGAAAACTTTTAGAGACAGCGATGGCCTTTGGGAAGGCTACAATGTTTATGATGTAGCCACGCCTGAAGCTTGGAAGAAGAATCCTGAAATGGTGCAGGAATTTTACAATATGAGGAGGAAATCGGTTTTAGAGGCAGTGCCTAATAATGCCCATTTGGCGCTTGCAGAGTTAGAAGCACATTTCAATGTGAGTATTATCACCCAGAATGTAGATGATTTGCATGAGAGAGCTGGTTCTTCTTCTGTTTTGCATTTACATGGCGAGATATTGTTTTCTAGAAGTTCAATCAATGATAACTTCATCTATCCCATAAATGGATGGGAGTTAAAAATGGGTGAACTTTGTGAATTGGGCTCTCAATTGAGGCCACATATTGTATGGTTTGGAGAAGAGGTACCCCTGATTGAGAAAGCAGCAGAGATAGCCGCTCAGGCTGATATTTTTGTAATTGTTGGAACTAGTTTGCAAGTATATCCGGCTGCTGGATTAACAAGGTTTGTTCCATTAGGCACACCTGTTTATTTAATAGATCCCAAACCCATAGATGTTCATTATCCCAATTTAATTGAAATCAGAAAGAAAGCAGGTGAAGGAATGAATGACCTAAAAGACTTGTTATTGAATTAAATACCTAACCATTCTTTGGCCGTTTTATACAATAATTTGGCTTTGTCTTCTTCCGAAATATCTTTCATCAATTCAATGAATCTTCCATGTTCTAGGTCGCACAAATGGAAAGGAAAATCAATACCCCTAGCAATTTT
>JBMLPO010000409.1:0-1855 GCA_049242065.1 Bacteroidia bacterium | reverse complement strand
CACGTTCTTTCAAGCTATTTGTTTGATATGATGAGAGATAAAATCAATATAATATCAGCTTAAATTTTGGTTCTGGTATTAATCAAACATCATTATTCGATTTGGCTTTGTAGATTCTTTGTTTCATTGATTTTTTAGCTGAATTTTCATTCAATACCAAGCCAATAAAAAACAAGCCCAATACAAAAAGTGGCATCAATGGATTACCAAGTGAACTTATATAGGATACTGCAATGGCGCCTCCGAGATAACTGCATATCAACCAGGTGCCATATTTTCTTGTTTTGGGGATGAGGTATAAAACAACACAAAATAATTCTAACAATAATACCGGCAATAATTTGTTTGCTAATTCAGGTGAGGGCAATTTAGATGGATTTAATATACCCATTATTTTCCCTAACATACTTAGGACCAAAATTCCTATTGGAAGGAAGTGAAAATTTCTTTTTAGATTCTTCATACTATTCAAATATTTTATTGTGATTTATAATTTTTCCATCAGCCATTTCAATTGTCCTATCACTTGCTTTTGCAAAGTCATTGTCGTGGGTAACAGCTATAATTGATTGTCCAAAATCCTGTGATAATTGCTTAAAGATATCGAATACAATTTGGGTATTTTTACTATCAAGATTTCCTGTTGGTTCATCACCCATAATGATGGCAGGATCATTGATGAGTGCTCTGGCTATAGATACACGCTGCTGCTGACCTCCACTCAATTTTGACGCTTCCTTTAATGCTTGGTCTTGAAGGCCCAACATTTCCAATTTTTGATAGGCGCGTTGTTCAATTTCTTCGTAAGAATATTTACCTAATTTAAGGGCAGGAATCATTACATTTTTTAGACATGAAAATTCAGGTAAGAGGTAATGAAACTGAAATACAAATCCTATTTTTTCATTCCTTAACATGGCAAGCTGATCGGTTGTTTTTCCTGTTGCCTTTTCATTGTGGATATATAAATCGCCTGAATAATCAGTATCCATGGTGCTTAGGCAGTATAACATGGTTGATTTACCACAACCGCTTTTTCCAACAATGGTGAGAAACTCTCCTTTTTTAACATCAAAGCTGATATCATCTAATACCTTGAACTTTTGGGGCTCATAAAAATGTTTACCCAAATTTTTTGTGCTTAAAATTAATTCTCTGTTCAACATAATTTTATTTTCTAAAGATTTCAACCGGATCTATTTTTGAGGCTTTTCTTGCTGGAAAATAGCCTGCGCCAAGTGAAACAGAGAGACCAAACATGGCTCCTGTTAAATAAACTTTTGGGTCGTGAAAAATGGGGAAATAACCAATGGGAGCGCCAACATATACATTCTGCATAATACTAACCAGTATAAATCCAATAGTGAGTCCTAAAAAGGTTCCGATACTTCCCATGATAAAGGCTTCTGATACGAATATTCGTACGATATCATTTCCTTTAAATCCATTGGCTTTTAATATGGCGATATCATTCATCTTTTGTGTAATGGTCATGTTTAAGATATTGTAGATACCAAAAGCCGCAACAAGCATGATACAAAATGAAATCAATGGTGTCATTGTTCCAAGCATATTATCCTGAGCCAATTGGTCTGCGTTTGCTGACTTCCAATCTTCCACATCATAAGTAGTTATACTCTGTAATTTAGGAGCATACATTTCAACCTCATCGGGCTGTTTGATACTCGCATAAATATCTGTAACAAAATTAGAATTCTGCATGAGCAATTGTTGTGCTGAGGCAATATGAATATAGGATTTAGAATTATCCAATGCTTTATTCCCACTGCTAAAAATACCACTTACTCTCATCATCTTTTTTATTCCAAGTGAAGATGAAACTGTGATATTATCG
>JBMLPO010000408.1:0-4978 GCA_049242065.1 Bacteroidia bacterium | reverse complement strand
TGCCTTGTTAAGTTGATTAAGAAGGGCATTTGGATCTAGCATTTTTATTTCAGGCTTTACCAGCAATTGGTGTTTGGCTAGAATACCATGCTTTTGTTCTGGTGTCAATTTTGAGAAAAATGGATTAGCCTGTAATTCACTCATTAGTGAATCATACAAACCGTTATACTGTTCTTTACGATTATTCAGAACAATCAATAACTTATCAGATAAAGCTGTTAATATAGGTTGAACCAAGTCCGGCTCTTGAAGCAGTAACCGATTATCTGTAATGGCAGAGGCTTCTGTTTTAAGTTTATCGATTTCGGGTTCATCCGGAGCATGGCTTATTAAATCCACTAGTAAATTCCATTTGGGCTCACGATCACTGACCAATTTGGCCTTTGCATTCCAATCTGTATATTTAATTTGAAGGGTATCCTTCTGCTGGAGTATATCCAACAGCCTTTCATTACCTTCCTTATTTTCAATTTCCTTTATAAAGTCAATGCTAATAGGTTCGGGTCTAGGTGCATCGCCTCCAACTTGTCCGGCGAGTGTCTTTAGTTTATCTAAATAATCATTAGAGTAAGGGAAAATTTCATGATTAGGAGGACAAGTAACACCAGCATCTTGAAGTAATTTTCGAATTGCGATTTTATCCTTTGCACTTAAAATGTGAACTTCTTTTTTAAACGATGCCTGGTTGATTTTAGCGACCTTTAAATCCGATTCATTGGTTGAAATATGCTGCATGTTTTTAAGCATGATAAGCAAAGTATCAATAGCATCCTGCGGCCAACCGTAAGGGGATTTCATGAATTGATTACGAATTTCTTTTCCGGTTTTAGAGCTATTACCCATGAAGCGGAGGATTTCAGATGCAACAGGGTGCTTATCTATATCACCTGAATAGTTGATGGCATTCAAAGCATCTGGGTTCCCAGCCAATGCCTTTGTTAGGGCTTGTCCCCAATTATGATAATCTGCTTTACCATTGAATTCAGGGAACTGTCGATCAGCTATGCTATTCAGAGCCTCTTGAATATTTTCCTTCAATGTGCCAGATTGAACCTTATTTCCACCTGCGAGAAAAACAATGGATTCAGCGCAAATCTTTTCAATTAAGTCTTGAATAGCTGACTTTGCTTGGGATTGGCGAGTTTCCATACTCTTTTTAGCCTGTTCGCCCTCTGGAGTTGAAGGCAGTCCCATTGCATTAATTGCTAGACCAACAGCTATGAATTTAATTATCTCTGTACGCAATTCAGGGTCTCTGAATTTCTTTACAAAAGCATAGGCTAAAGGCGCATTGTTGCCAGCTGCCCGAATTTCATTCTCAACGCTAGTTTCATTTTCAAACCAGCCATCACGAATCCACAAATTCAATTTGTGCTCAGTATTTGGCACTGTTTCTTTATCCCACAATTCAAATTCACGGACAATTCTAGAAGAGCCCTGAGTGACACTAATTGCTCTTGTCTTTTCTTTGAAATTTGTGATAATTTTTTCTCTTCGTAAAGACTGAATTTGATCGTCTCCTGAATTATTTAGCTTGATGTATTGCTTTGTAAACTCTTGTTCCCATTCTGCGCCTATTTTAGTTTGAAGCTTATATTCATCATTAATTGGCATTAAAACTTTTTCATCAACAAGCTTTTTTACAAGCCCTTTGATCTTAGTGCGAAATGAATCAGAATTACTATTGAGATTATCAATCAACAAATCAGCAATCGTATTCTCATTGGATTTGAGACCAGTATCAGAAATATTTGAAGTAATTTGATCTAGCAAAAAAACTGCACTTAGGATCCTTCCTTCAATCTCTGCATCACCTCCTTGGGCCTTTTTTCCTTGAATCAAATTGCTGGTATCGTTCAACAATAAACCTGCCTGTATGAGATCGGCTCGTGTTTGGGTAAAAATAAAATCCGCAGGAACTATTTCACCAACTTCTTTTTCTGCAATAGTCTTGAGACTATCATCTATCAATCTTAGTTGGTTACGAAGCTGTCCTGAAGTTCCGGCAACATCAACAACTTGAAGCACCTTATACCAAAATTTTCTGGTAGAGGGTAACAAAGGATAATCAGCAACCAAATTAGTTTTGTCGTCAGTCAAATAACCAAAAACAGAACCTTCTAAATTTCGAGATATCTCACCAGAAGTGGCATCTAACTTAGTGCTTAAAGGAGTAATCGACGAAGCTTTTTTATCTAGAATAGTTTTACGAATAACCGTTTGAATATCCGTATTTGTAAGTTGAACAGGAACTCGGAATCGCGCCATTAACTTTTGCAGATCTTTCGTATCAGTGAGCGCATTCTGACCAGTACCAACGAGTAAGAACTTGCCATCAAATCTTGAACATAAATCTTCGGCTAAAAGCTGAACATCAAATGTTAAATCTGCATCTGTTCCAATGAATTGTTGTACCTCATCCAAAATAATGAGAGTACACGGAATTTTATCACCAAAGAAAAGGGGCAATATTTCTTCCCGAATCGTTTTGACAAAATCCTCACGACCAATAGTTTCTACTCTTGAAAATTGAGCCCTAAAAAGTTCTAACAATTTGGCTTCGCTATCTGCCATATCGGGCTTCAATTCCAACACAGCCTTGGCAAGTGCTGTTGAAACAAATATCCGCTCTATTTCTGTTTTTAGATTTTTATTACCTGTTTCCAATATGGCTTGAACACCATCATATATACCTTCTTTTTTTAACCAATGAACAAATTTGAAGTGATGGTACTGCTGGGGTAGACCAAGGCTATTGAGAAATATTTGAAGAAAAGAGTATCGTATATCTTTTGAAGGAAAATCCCTAAGTGTTCCTGCTATTGAAAGTTTACCTTGTAATTTTTGTTTGCGATCTATTTCAACAAACAAATCCTGAATGTCTTGAGGCAATGGCTTGATACTCCTAGCAGTTTTCCCACTGGGGAATTCAAAATCATTCCAGAGGTAACTAGCCATTTTAACAAGATGCGACTTACCACTTCCATAAAACCCACTTACCCAAAAGGCTGGCTGTTCTGAACTACTATAATTTTGTAAATAGAATTCAAGAATTTTTTTCAGACCTTCATGATATTCACCCTCACATACAAATGTTTTTAACTCGTATTCAACTATTGCAAGGTCTTCCTGTTCGTTAATTGCTCTTATTTTAGCAACACCTTCGTTTTTAAGATTTACTTGTTCCGGGTTTAGCGTAAATAGTTCTTTATTTTTCATTGCGAATTCTTTTCTTTTATAATGTTATTGGACGCGCCAAGTAATCCCAACCGTCTCTGGCGTCTAGTAAACGGTAATGGTTTTGTTCAAATTCACCGGGGAAGAAAATCAGAAGTCTTCCCTTGAATTCTTTATCACAACTTTTAAGAATTTCTGATAAGCGTGCAAAGCCAAATAGAGCAGAAACATCCTTGATTGCAATCAAGGTATTTTCGCTTTGTTCTAATTTTGACAATTCTTTTTTCAAAAACTCAATGGCATAAGGAATAAATTCAGCTTCTAATTGATCAACGATATATTCTGGGCTAGTGAAATAATCTTCCTTGTACTCATGGTTTGCCATCCAAGAAGGAAAACAATGCTTTAGTGATACACTTTTCCATGATTTACCTGCTCTTACTGCAACAGTCTCAAATTCCCCCAAGTGTAATTCAATTTTTCTCTGCTCCGAGGGATCATAAACCAGGAACCATATTCGCTCTTGGCCAGACAAAGCGGATGACCAAGGTTCTTTGACAACCTTGGAGTATGCTTCGATTAATAATTCAATTCGTGTTGCCATTGATTCCAATCTTGTTTAAAAGGTTTGTAAAACCGATTGCCGTAACACTTCCTGCATATTGATACTGCATAAAATCCTTTCTTGCACATTCTAAAGCTAAATCGCGAAGTTTGCTTTCAGGAAGACACAGAGCTTTTACAACAATACTATTCCAAATAAATTCCCCGCGATTACCACATAGATAAGCTAGTAAGAATGCGAAACACGCTACGCGATATGTGATTACAGGTTGCGTTCTAATATTTTTTACTTTGCCATGAATAAATCCAGCCTGTTTCCAAGAGCTTGCAATATTTTGAGCCATTGATCTCCTTGTCTTGGGCGAGTATTTATTTGGGTGATTACTCTCAATCATTTCTTCAAATTTCTCAATGTTGGCTTTATCACCTGGATTCACTCCTTTCAACACATCAATACTCTCTGCTAAGAGCTCGTCATTATTTATGGCATAGATAAATGCTATTAAAGGTCTTTCATTAGAATCACAAATCTTCCAGAAATATTCAAACGCAACAAAGTTTTGATTGGACAATTCAAAACCATAAAGTCTTTTCAAAAAACCTTTTGTTTGTTTAATTCCGTCTGATGATTTTTTGCCAAAAACATTTTCACCCATTGCATCCAAATACAATCCGGTATCCATAGAATAGGCCATTACCTTTTCAAGTTCTGCATACATCATTGTTCTAGCACCATGTATAGATTTTGGCTTCTTCACTTCTTTTTCTTCTTGTGTGTTTTTAATTCTACTTCGGCAGCTTCAATCGCCTTTAGACCAACTTCTTCTTCTTTAGCTATGTCATATAGCCTATCTGCTAACCAAAGAGTCAAGAGTTCATCTTCAGAAATTCCAAGAAGAACTGATAACTTTTTCAGGTGCTGTCGACTAACTGGTTTTTCATTACTCTCAATCTTGCTCACATAGGCAGTATCTAATTCCAATTCAGCAGCGATTTGGCGTTGAACCAAGCCTTTAGCCTCACGAAGTTCTCTCAATTTTTGCCCTAGCATTGTAAACCTATTTAAGTCTTGTCCTTTAATGGTCAAATTAAAGCATTTTACGATAGATAAAACCTAAACATGAAAAGATATTTGT
Organism: Bacteroidia bacterium; assembly: GCA_049242065.1. Lineage (GTDB taxonomy): Bacteria > Bacteroidota > Bacteroidia > UKL13-3 > UKL13-3 > CAISCU01. The sequence goes on along the minus strand of JBMLPO010000408.1, from coordinate 101 downwards.
AAAATGTATCGAGTTTTAAAACGCATTTTCTTTGAACATTTAGATAGTTATTCTAGAAAACCAACCAACCAACCAACCAACCAACCAACTTGAAACAAAGC
>JBMLPO010000407.1:0-4589 GCA_049242065.1 Bacteroidia bacterium | reverse complement strand
CTAAGAACCTTGTTCAAAGAAATTGTTTTTGATGTACTTGGATTAATGGAAGAATCGAGCGCAGATCATTCAAAAGTTGATGGTTTAATGCAAATGATTCTTGAACAAAGATCAGCAGCCAAAGCACGAAGAGATTTTGCCGCATCCGATAGCATTAGAGATCAATTAAAAGCTATTGGTATTGAAGTAAAAGATAGCAAAGAAGGTTCAACTTATACCATCAATAATTAAAAATATATGTTGAATTCAATTAAGAATACATCGCTGTTTGTATTGGGTTTATTTTTCATTAGCTCTTGTGGTGAAGGGAATCAAAAAGTAAATCAAAGCAATCCAGCGCAGAGTGAACAGGCAAAACCAACTAAGGTTTCTCCAGATTTTAATGCAGATTCTGCTTATATGTTTGTTCAGGAACAAGTGAATTTTGGTCCGAGATTTACGAACAGTCCTGGGCATACCCGTTGCGGTAATTGGTTGGTTTCAAAGTTCAAATCCTATGCCGATCAAGTTTATGAGCAAAAGGCCGATGTAAAAAACTTTGATGGAAGTACACTTCATATTAGAAATATCATTGCTTCATTTCATCCTGATGCAAAAAAAAGAGTTTTAATAGCAGCCCATTGGGATAGTAGACCTTATGCAGATCAGGATGCAGATGCTTCTAAACATAATGAACCCATTCTTGCCGCTGATGATGCAGGTTCTGGTGTTGCAGTTATGTTAGAAATGGCTAGGTTAATGTCAATCAATAAACCAGGTATTGGTGTTGATTTGGTGTGCTTTGATGCTGAAGATTTGGGTAAGCCACAGCATGAAGACTCTTATTGTTTAGGTTCACAGTATTGGTCTAAAAATCCTCATGTAAAAAATTACAAAGCAGATTACGGAATCTTAATGGACATGGTAGGAGCGAAGGATGCTAAATTTGTGTGGGAATCATTTAGTGTGAAATATGCAGAAAGCACGGTGCGTAAGGTTTGGGACCAAGCCGTTCAATTGGGTTACAGCAATTACTTTTATTATTATCAAGGTAATGGCATTACAGACGACCATTATTATGTAAACAAGATTGCAGGTATTCCCATGATTGATATTATTCATTATTCAGAGCAGACCAATAGCTCATTTCCTCCACATTGGCACACAATGGGCGACAATATGAATGTAATTGATAGAAATACTTTGAAAGCTGTGGGTCAATCGTTGATGGAGGTGATTTACAAGGAAAAATAATGGCTACTGATTATACATTTTTTGAGAATGTTTATGATGTAGTGAGATTGATTCCAAAAGGTAGGGTTACTTCTTATGGAGCAATAGCCGCATATTTAGGATCTAAGCGGAGTTCGAGATTGGTTGGTTATGCAATGAATGGCTCCCATCAAGTAATACCATCAGTGCCTGCACATCGAGTGGTGAATAGGGTAGGAGTATTAAGTGGGAAACACTTTTTCGGACCCGGTGATGAGATGAAAGACTTATTGGAACAAGAAGGGATTCGTGTTGAAAATGACAAAATCATTCATTTTGAAAGTGTATTTTGGGATCCATCTAAAGAACTAACAATTTAAATTATACTTTATGAGCAATCAGGTAAATGAATTCAATGATTACAGGGAAAAGATGAACCAAAAAATATTGGGTGCTGATAATCTTGTATTAAAACGTTTATTCAATCTTGATTCCAATACCTATGAAGATGGAGCTTTGCCAGCACAAACTAAAGAAATGTTGGGATTGGTTGCCAGTATGGTTTTAAGGTGTGATGATTGTATCAAATATCATTTGGGAAAATGTTATGATTTAGGAGTAAGCACCGAGCAAATGTTTGAAATTTTTGCAGTTGCCAATATTGTAGGAGGAACCATTGTGATTCCTCATACAAGACGTGCTGTGGAATATTGGGAATCATTGCAACAGCAGCCCGAATAATAATTCGATTTTTTAGCTTTTTTTGGTGTTATTTAGTGCCCCGTAAAAAACTATGTTGAAAAGCCTGATTTCATTTTTGTTGTTTTTGATTCTATTTACATTTTCTGTAAATGAGAATAAGTTACATGCAGAATCTGAATTGGATAGTCTTGAAAGTTTGTTGCCATTTGCTAATGATGCACAAAGAGTAGATATCCTAAACGGAATTGCTTTAACCTTGCGTTCAACAGATACAACCAAGGCTGGAAGTTATGCACGACAAGCCTATGCTTTATCTAACAAAATAAATTTTTGTAAAGGAAAAGCAACTGCTGCTGTTATCATAGGAATCCTATTAAAAAACAGAAACAATTTCTTGGCCGCTCAGCAGATGTATTTGGAAGGGCTTGCATTGGGTTTAAAATGTAAAGAACCCTATTCTGTTTCATTGGCATACCATAGTTTAGGAAACCTTGCCTATTTCAAAGGAGATTATCCCAAAGCCCTCCGTTATTATATTGGATCGCTTAAATTGTCTGAACAGCTAAGAGATTACAGACGGATTGCAAAAACCCTAAATAATATCGGCTCTTTGTATATGGAACTCGGCAACAATAACAAAGCCGAGGAGTTTTATTTACGTTCATTAGATCTTCATAAAAACATGAATGATGATTTATTGACCGCTGAAATATCCAATAACTTAGCAAATATTTATCAAGCTCAAGGATATGATTTAAAAGCTTTGTACCATTATTTAAACGCGTTGCAGGTCTTTCGTGAGAAGGGCAGTGCCTACGATGTATCAACAGCTTTAAACAATATTGGAACTATTTATGCCAATAGAAAACAATATAAAAAGGCCTTACCTTTTTTGTTGGAGTCGAATCATATTGATGAGCAAATGAATGATAGGAAATCGCAAGTATTGGTATTGGGTAATCTTGCAGATTGTTATCAGAAATTAAACAAAGCGGATTCAGCCTTATACTTTGGTAATCTTGCTTTAAAAATGGCCAATACTTACGGAATTGACCATGAAAAAATAACAGCATTAACTATACTCTCTCAAGTATTCAAAGATAGAGGAGAGGATCAGAAAGCAGAAGCTTATGCCAAACAAGCAGAAGATATAAAATCTAGCTTAACCAATAGGGCTAAAAGAGCTGAGGTAAATTCTATTCAGGCCAATTATGAAAACGAGAAAAAAGAAGCTCGAATAAAATTGTTGGCCAAGGAAAAAGAGATTCAAGATTTAAAAATTAGGGAACAAGAATTAGAACTTGAATCAAAGAACATTATTCTGATTGCTTTTGGAGTGGCTTTATTTCTTTTACTTTTATTGACAGGCTTAATTGTATATAGTTTTTATGTAAACAAACAGCGGAAATTATTTGAATTAAGTAATAAGTCGAAAAGTCATGTGTTACTTCAAATGAACCATGAAATCAGAACGCCATTGAACGCCATTGCTGGAATGAGTCAGCTTGCCATGGAAAGTAAAACCTTTAATGAACTAAAGGAGTATTTGGCTAATATCAGGATGTCGAGTGATGAACTGCTATTTGTATTGAATAATCTTATTGCCTATTTACAAATTGATAGAAACGAAAGCAAAGCCATCCCATCTCCTTATCATTTCGTAGAATCATTGGAAGAGAGTTTTAAGGTTTTTGATTTAAAGGCAAAAGCTAAGGGTTTGATGTTTACTCAAATGATATATCCAGGAGTACCTTTAGTTATCAATGCAGATAAACAAAAATTAAATACCATCCTTCATAATCTCATTGTGAATGCCATTCAAAACAGCAATAGGGGAACAGTTAGGGTAGAAGTGAAACAAAATTCGCGAAGAGTGATTGATGGCAAATCAATGGTGAACCTGCAGTTTGTAGTAAATGATGAAGGAAAAGGATTAACAGCAAAAGACATCAAAAGTATTTTTAGAGGTCAATTTAAAAATCCAGATAATCCCAATGGCTTTGGAATAGGTCTGAAGAATGTAAAAGACCTTTGTGATATCATGAAAGGTCATATCGAAGTTATTAGTGAGCCAGGGCAGGGAAGTAGTTTTATTGTTGAAGTAGAGGTGGAGGAATTGAGTGATAGTTTGGCTTCTGCATTTGTTTCAAAAGAGCAAGCGGTTCATACTGCTTCCAAATCCATTTTAATTGTAGAAGACAATCAACTAAACCAGCGTTTGATGGCGAAAATTTTAGAAAAAGCTGGATTTGATTTTAGAATTGCATCAAATGGAAAGGAGGCATTGAGTATGCTTCGTGATAAAAAATTCCATCTTATTTTAATGGATATTCGAATGCCAGAAATGGATGGAATTGAAGCAACATGGCACATCAGAAATGATGATGTATTTTATGCAGATAACAAAATTCCGATTATAGCAGTAACGGCTCATGATGATGCCGAGGAAAAAAGTAAGTGTTTTCAAGTAGGCATGAACGATTATGTGACTAAACCATTCAATAAAGACTTATTGGTTCACAAAATCAATTTGTTGATGCAATAATTCCAAGAAAGCTATTTGAAAATGAGTGTGTTGTGTTTGAAAATCAAGGCTTAACAAAAAACCACGAATAAAAATGGGTTTTCCTTCTGAATAACTTAAAAAAATAACCATATTTGCCCCGCATAAAATTGAAAACATGGCAGTTTTAGTA
>JBMLPO010000406.1:7614-8463 GCA_049242065.1 Bacteroidia bacterium | reverse complement strand
AAACTTAATTATTTAAGAATCAAACGATAAAAAACCCCAAACTCCCATTTTACAGCGGTTGAGAAGAAATAAAATTTCATTTGGCAGATGAATTGATGATTGATCTTTCAATCAACATAAGACCAAGATTGGCTGTATTAAAATTAATAAAACACAAAAATGATGACGACTCAGTAACTGGCTATTCGATTTTATTTTTATTTAAAAAATAATTTCGACAGCTTCATTTTGATAGTTGAAAAAGGAGGATACCTCAAAGGGATATCTATCCATGTACTTGTTTTTAAAACGGCTCTTTGATGAGTAAAAACATCAAAGCTATACTTACCATGATAGGCACCCATACCGCTTTTAGAGACGCCTCCAAATGGTAAATTCGGATTAGCCAAATGCACCATCACATTGTTGATACAAACACCTCCAGATAAAAATGAATCCAATAAGAACTTTTCAAATTGTGAATCATTTGAAAAGATATAAGCAGAAAGTGGATTCGGATTGTGGCTTAACATCTCCATTAATTCTTCTCTAGTATTGTACACGAGAATAGGCAATATAGGACCAAATATTTCCTCTTGCATCAAAGGATGATCCAATGTTATGTTTTCAACTAAGCTAGGTTGTATATACTTCTGCTCTCTATCTACCTCCGCACCATAGATCACTTGAACATCTTTCAAATAAGCTTGTAATCTATCAAACTGACGTGTATTGATAATACGGGCATAATCTTTTGATGCAGCAGGATTGTTTCCATAAAATTCTTTGATATAAAAAATCAGTTTTTCTTTTAATTGCTTTTCAACTGATGCATGTACCAAAACATAATCTGGAGAAACACAAGTTTGT
>JBMLPO010000406.1:0-7604 GCA_049242065.1 Bacteroidia bacterium | reverse complement strand
ATCGACGCTTGCACATAAAAGCGATTCGCGCAGACACAAGTTTGTCCGGCATTAAAAAATTTGGCCCATACCAATTGTTTAGCACATAAAGCAAGTTGAACATTTGAATCAACAATAGCTGGACTCTTCCCTCCTAATTCTAAAACTAATTTGCTCATGTGTTTAGCAGCAAGTATTTGAATTTCTCTGCCAACACTTGTACTACCTGTGAAAAAAATCAAACCAAATGGATATTTTTCAATCAAGCGAGTTCCTATTTCTTTTCCATCACCTTGCAACACTGAAACATAAGCTGCATCAAAGTTTTCGTGTATCAATTTCTCGATGAGCTGTGAAGTATGCGGTGTAAATTCAGACGGCTTTAATATGGCACAATTACCCCCAGCAATAGCACCAATTAAAGGAGCCATAATCAATTGAAAAGGATAATTCCAAGGACCAATAATCAAGGTCAAGCCAAGAGGTTCCTTCCTGATATAAGATGAAGACAATTGCAGCGCTAAAGGTGTGGATACTACTTCAGTTTTCATCCACTTTTTGAGGTGCTTGATGGTATAATTGAGTTCCTCATATACAAAGCCAATTTCTGAAATAAAAGATTCAAAATAGGGCTTCGACATATCCTTGGCAAGTGCATCTAAGATGGCCTGCTCATTTTGTTTGATCAAGGTTTTGAGCAATAAGAGTTGCTTACGTCTAAAAGCATAGGAATAAGTAATACCGCTTTGAAAAAAACTCTTTTGTTTTTGATATAAGTCCTGCAGAAATAAATCGTCCATGTGGTAAAGATAAGGTCCTCCATAGATTCAATCGTATTACTTCATATCTAAATACAATTGAATACTGAAGGCATATCAATGAACAAAGCAACAAAACAAATTGTTTGACTTATAATTCTTCAAAAAACAGGACCCATTTTTGATTACAGAGCACACCCCAAGTTTTGGCTTCTTGTTGCAGATCAATCGACCAGTAATTGGAATTGGTATCAAAGCCCACACCCATTTCTAACAAAGAGAGTAAAATAAAAAAAACGGCTAGCAAAAAAGGACCTAATTTCAATACGAAATAAATACGTTCGAATATCTCCGCTTCCTTCATGAGATGAATCAATCGTAACATCAATCTATCTATTAGAATAAGTGTGAGGGTCCAAACAATCGAATTATAAAATACCCCACTTAAACTATAAAAAAACTCCATGGAGGATGCCAAGGAGGTCTTTTTAAAAACAAAAGGACTCGCATAATACGATGGCATCACTTCTGAGCCCTCGCAAGTATAAATGAATCCAAACATCATTGACAATGACAAACCAAGTCCTACTATATAAATAATCAAGTACTTCATCTTTATCCTATTTTACGAAATCAAGTATATCAAATGTGAACTATTTCAAATTAAAATACCAGAAAATAGAGCTGCATGAAAAAAAGTTGAACACAATGATTAAAAATCAACAAAAGCAAAACCAAATTGAATTGCCTATAAGAACTGAGATCCTAATCTAATCAATCAAATTCAAAAAACTGATTAGACTACAAAAGGAAAGCATGAAGACGAATAACCATTAAAAAGCTAGACAGAAATTGAGGTTTGATTGAATAGAATTTGAGAAGAAGAATTTGTGGGGATCTTTTATTAAAGATTATTTTCAAAAAAATTGGAGTACATTTTAAAACTCAAAGACAAATAAAATTTTATACATGTCTTTCTTCCTGCGCACTCCAAACCATATCATACCTATCCAATCCTTTTGCATAAAAGTCTTTTGTAATCTGTATGGTTTGAAATCCAAATTTCTCAAAGAAACCAGCCGAATGTTGAATGGTATCTATACTCAGACTGGCATGAGGAAATAATTCTTTGATTCGATTTAATCTATATAAAAGTAATGCTTTACCAAAACCCATTTTATGAAATGAATGATGCACCAATCCCCAGGTTAAAGTCAAGTTGCCATCTATATACCTATCACCAAATCCGCCACATGCTACAATTTGCTGTTGATACAATAAAACAAAATAGTAGGTAGTTGGTATACCTTGAGGCTGCATATGAACGCTTTTATAAAGGGCTAAAAAACGAACATAATCCTCTAGCTCATTTTCGGCAAAATATAAAGGCACATTACTCTTAAATGCTTCTAAACAAGCAAGCTCATCATTTGCTTGGTATGGCCGAATTAAAATATCAGTTTTCATTTATTAAAATTAGAACTATTCATTTCCATTTGTTTTAAATGCTGAATAGCTATCAACGCTTGTTTACTGAATGAGTTATTGGGTTGCAAGGTTAAGTATCTTTCTAAATTTGAAATCAATTCAAACTGCAATGCTGGGTATTTTTCTACGCATTTCATGAGTACTTTTAAAGTGATTGATTTGGTAGATATATCTTCTGTATTTCCATTTAACCAAATGAACAATTCATTTAATACCTCTCCTTCCATTTCTTCAGGAATGCCACAATGAAGAAAAAACTTAGCCAAACTTCTGTTGAAATGAATCACTTTTATAGCAGTTCTTTGCTGAAAAAGTTGAGTCAAAAAAGGAGATATAATTTCAGGCTGCAACACACATACATTGCCTAAAACCCAAGCCAGTCGCATAGAAATTGGATGAGGATAATATAGTACAGGAATCAAATCAGCCAACTTGATTTCATTACTCACAATCGCATGTGCTAGCGCTTGCCGTTGCCTTTCATTGGGATTTTCACTCAATGCTTTAACAAAATATTCAACTTGAATTCCCAATCAAAAAGAATTTATTCTTCTTCAAAAATACCAATTTCAAGTCCTTCTAAACCTGCTTCAATTAAGATATCTTGTCCCCCAATTTCAATCATGATTTGTTTATTGGAATGTTCTTCAATCAATACCTGGTCAATATTTTTTCCAATCAAATCCTTCCACAGTACAGAAGCACTTCTGTCTCTATCTTTAATCAGCAATGCACCACCAAACTCTGCTTGTAGTTTTAAATTTTCCAATTCAAAATTAAATGCAGGCACACAAAGTCCTTCGCACGATTCATCATATCTTATATATACAGGACTTATATTCTTAAAATAAAAACCAATGGTGTCTATATACTCAAACTCTTCCCCCTTTTTGGCTCTGTTTTGCCAATAATAATAAACTATTCTTTCTAGTTTATTTCCTTCCATCGACAAAAGGACTTTTAATTCTTCACTTATAAAACTCATAATAAAATTTGAAGCTGTGAAATTCAGTTATTTTTTCAAGAATCAAGCAGCATGAGGTTTGAAATTATCAACACAAAAAAAGAAACAGCAAATCATTAGTTAATCAAATTTATCAGACATGATAAACGCCTCAATTACTTAGACAGCCTCATTATTTACGGTATAACGTTTGAGTTAAGTTATATTAGATGGAGGAAGATTAACCGATTCGATACCCAAATAACAAATAATCCGATTAAATTGCAGCCTCAATTAAAACAAATGGGTAGAGAGAAAAAAATAAAAGTTCCGAATCTTAAATTGACTGTTGATGGATTTTTGGAGGGATTGAATCCTGAGCTGGTTCAACTGATCAATGCAGTGAGGGAAATTATTTTGAATACAGAATCTTCAATAGATGAACAAATCAAATGGAATTCACCTTCCTTCTTTTATACAGGAGAAATGAAGCCATTCAATCCCAAAGAATACAAACGTGATATTTGTGTGATGAATCTGAATAAGAATTATGTGATGTTGGTCTTCCCTACTGGTGCAAAAATCACGGATGGCAAAGGCATATTAGAAGGCAATTTTCCTGATGGTAGAAAAATAGCACATTTCAAAAACCTCCAAGAAGTTGCAGACAAGAAATCTGCACTTCAATCGGTCATCAAAGAATGGTTAAGTTTAATTGAGAAATAACTTAATTGGCAATCGCAATTTTTACTCGCTTACCTTTTATTTTCTCATCTCTTACTAGGTTAACAGTTTCTTCTATTTTAGAAGAAGCCACAGCCGCATAAGCCGAAAAGTCAAGTACTTCAATCTTACCCAACTCTTCTTTTTTGAGTTTAGCTTTTTGTAAGAGCATACCCACAATATCCATTTTATTGATTTTATCTTTTTTACCCGCACTAAAATAAAGCGTGCGCCACTGAGGGGCTTCGGGTATTCTAAATACTGCTGGCAAAGAATCTTCCAAGGGTTTTACATGGATAAATTCAGGAAGAAAATCATCTATATCCAAAAGAAAATAGGCAATACCACCAGCATTCATTCTGGCAGTTCTTCCATTTCTATGAATCATGACATCTAAGCTAGCAGGTAATTGATAGTGAACCACCACTTCTATCTCTGGAATGTCTAAACCTCTTGCAGCCAAATCGGTTGTAATTAAGATAGGAGTACTTCCATTACGAAGTTTAATGAGGGTCTTTTCTCGATCTATTTGTTCCAAACCTCCATGGTAGAACCCGTGCGGAATGCGGTGTTTGCTTAATTGTTCACTGATGCGATTCACAGCCTCTCTGTGGTTACAAAAAACAATAACTGATTTACCTGATAATTTACCCAGTAACAACATCAGTGCTTCTAGTTTATCATCACCTTGAACCCGAACCATTCTAACTTCTAAAGTATCTTCAACAGGCTTCTTGTTGCCAGTAAAATCAAGAACTTGTAAGTTTTTAACTGCAACAAATGAAGGTATTTGTTTCAATGCAGTTGCCGAAGTTAACACCTTCTTTTTTAAGCCCGATAAATTGTAAAAGATAAACTCCATCTCATCTTGAAAACCTGCTTCAAGTGATTTATCAAACTCATCTAGAATAACAGTTTCAGTATCTCTCAGTTTAATATTTTCTTTTCGAAGATGGTCAGCAATTCTACCTGGCGTGCCAACTAAAACCGCTGGAGGATGCGATAAATTGTTCTTTTCGATACGCATGGGATGGCCACCATAACAACAATTGATTTTAAAACCGGTACCCATTTGTTTAAAAACCTGTTCAATCTGTAGAGCCAATTCTCGCGTTGGAACAACAATGATGGCTTGAACCCCTTCCCTATCAGGCTGCAATTGAGTAAGCAATGGAAGCAGGAATGCCAATGTTTTGCCTGAACCTGTTGGAGAAATAATTTGCAAATCAGCATTTTTTCCAAAGGCATTGAAGGTTGCATTTTGCATTTCATTCAGCTCTTCAATTTGAAAATTAGCGAGTATAGGGTTTAAATTCATGGCACGAAGGTAGGCATTGTTAAGCAACAAATATTTCATTATACAGCTTCAGAAATTTTAGCTACCTTCGCCCCTCATTTTTAATCATATATGATATCTGTTTCGAATCTTTCTTTGCGTTATGGCAAGCGTGTTTTGTTTGAAGAAGTTGACGTGAAATTCACTCCAGGCAATTGTTATGGAGTAATTGGAGCCAATGGCGCGGGGAAATCAACCTTTTTAAAAATTCTTTCTGGTGAAATTGATCCTACTACAGGTCATGTTTCTATCACACCAGGAGAGCGAATGAGTGTATTAAAGCAAAATCACTTTGAATTTGATGCCCATACGGTTTTACATACTGTGATGATGGGTAATAAAAAACTCTTTGCGGTAATGGATGCAAAAGATGCTATTTACGCAAAAGAAGATTTTACTGAAGAAGATGGAATTAAAGCTGCTGAATTGGAAGAACAATTCGCAGAGATGGATGGATGGAATGCAGAAAGTAATGCAGCTCAAATGTTAAGTGGATTAGGTGTTACTGAAGAAAAACACCAATTACTCATGAGTGATTTAAATGGTAAAGAAAAGGTTCGTGTGCTCTTGGCACAGGCTTTATTTGGTAATCCTGATATTTTATTATTGGATGAGCCAACGAATGACTTAGACGTAGAGACCATCACTTGGTTAGAAAATTTCTTAGCTGATTTTGAAAATACGGTGATCGTAGTTTCTCACGATAGGCACTTTCTAGATGCAGTTTGTACCCATGTGGCTGATATTGATTTCGGGAAAATAAAATTATACCCTGGTAATTATTCATTCTGGTACGAAAGTTCGCAATTGGCCTTGAGACAGCGTTCGGAGCAGAACAAAAAGGTGGAAGACAAAAGAAAAGAACTTCAAGAATTTATTGAACGTTTCTCTGCCAATGCTTCCAAATCAAGACAAGCTACTTCAAGAAAGAAATTATTAGAAAAATTGGTAGTAGATGATATCCAAGCTTCAACTAGAAAGTATCCTGGAATTATTTTCAGACCCAATAGAGAACCTGGTGATCAAATTTTAAATATTGAAGGATTAAGTAAAAAATCTTCTGAAGGAAATGTATTGTTCAAAGACATTTCATTTATGTTGGATAAGGTTGATAAAGTTGCCATTCTCTCAAAAGACCAATTAGCTATTAGGGCATTCTTTGGTATTTTAATGGATGAAGTAAAAGCTGATTCGGGAATCATTGAATGGGGACAAACCATTACTAAAGCTTATTTACCAAATGAAAATGCATCGTTTTTCAAAGGTGAGTACAATTTGATTGATTGGTTAAGACAGTTTTCAGAAGAGAAAGATGAGACCTATATCAGGGGATTTTTAGGCAAAATGTTATTCTCGGGTGAAGAGGTCTTTAAAATGTCGAATGTGCTTTCTGGAGGTGAAAAGGTACGTTGCATGTTATCTAGAATGATGCTCATGAATGCCAATTGTATGTTATTAGATGAACCAACTAATCACTTGGATTTGGAATCCATTACGGCATTAAACAATGCACTCATCGATTGGAAACATGTTTGTATATTCAGCTCACATGACCATGCCTTAACAGAATCTATTGCCAATAGAATCATTGAAATTACTCCAAATGGATGTATCGATAAAAGAATGAGCTTTGATGAATACATCAATGATGAAGGGATTAAAGAGCTGCGTGAGAAAATGTATAGAAATTAAAAAATAGTTAAGCTCTATTTAATTGTTCAATTTGCTGATTTAGTTAAGAATAAATTGATATTAAATCCTTTTATTCGAATGTTTGTGCTTAATATGCGTAAGAAATTTATTGTCTTTTTTATCATTCAAATCCTTCTTGGAATAAGTTTATCCTTTGCTCAACCTTGTACAAGTGGAGGTCCGAGCGCTCCTATTCCTACTAAGTGTTTTGAAATTGTAAGTATCTTGGTAGATGCTTGTGATGGAACAAATGAAGGGCAAAACGAAATGGTCAGACTCCGTATCGGACCTAATTCAATTGCTTTGAATACCATTACAGTGCCAGCCTATGTTTCAGGGAATGTGAATTGGGGGCCGGGTGCTCCGAGTAATTCATTTTTAGGTTGGTCAAATATTACCGCATCTTTAACTAATAAAGTAACCACTATTAATAATAGCATCAAAGCAAAAGGTAATTGTGGTCTTATAATTCCTATTGGTGCAGGTGGAAATATTCCAGCCAGGTCTAATTTTCTCATCATTACAAGTACCTCTTTTAGTGCCACTGCGCAAGATTTCAGTAATTTACAAGACACTTTGTATGTGGCATTTCAATCTTCTGGAAATACGGCTGGACACTTTGCCAATTACGGAACACCATCAGATACAAGAAGATTAATTCTTCGGTCTGGTTCCTGTTATGATA
>JBMLPO010000405.1:0-4151 GCA_049242065.1 Bacteroidia bacterium | reverse complement strand
GTGAGTTGTCTTATCTTTATCAATAGCTCTTTGTTTTTACAAGCATTTCAATCAAACAAAACAGAAAACTTTAAATACATTCTAATTATTTTATTGAGCTGTTTTGCCATTACCATTAAGCTCAATGCCGCACCACTTGCTTTACTTGCCTTGGTATCTTTTGTCATGATGATTCGTCAGAACAAAACTTTCAATTTACCCATTCTAGTTAGTTTAACTGCTATCATTTTCTTTATTCCTTGGTTAATTGGAAACGTAATGGTATCAGGATGGTTGGCTTATCCTGTTGATGGAATAGACTTGTTTCAAGTAGATTGGAAAGTACCAAAAGAGGTTTTGCAATTTGAAAGATTCAGTATTATTCAATGGGGTAAATTACCTGGTGGAGATATTTATGAAACTGCACAACTCAGTTTGATGGAATGGTTACCCGGATGGTTCATGTTTCATGATGTGTTTAATAGAGCCATGATGTTATTGGCTTTGGTATCTATACCAATCACAATGTGGTTTCAAATCAAACAAAAAAACAGTGCTATCTTAGTTTTACTTGCATTGGCAATGATTGGAATTTTATTCTGCTTAAGCAATGGTCCGCATATTAGGTATACCTTTGGTTATATGTGGATTTTAATTGGATTGGGTTTGTATAGTATTTCACATTGGATACAAAAAGTAACTATCAAATCATTTAGCTATCCCCTATTATTTGTTGCACTTTTATTGGCGGGAAGTAAATACATACAAACGCCGAAACTATCTTTATTTGAACTTAAGGCCTATCCGAAAATAGAAATAGAAGCACAAAACTGGAACAATAATCAGGTATATATTACCCAACAAAACAGTTCATGTTGGGACCAATTTCCATGCTCTTATTACATGCTTGAAAATTGCAAAATGCGAGGAACGAAATTAGAAGAAGGATTTAGGGTGGAGAGGTAAGAATTAGAGTTTGATCAATTTCAAAATTCTATTCTCTTCATTCATATTTAATTTCAAATAATAAAGTCCTTTAGCCTGATTAGGTTGAAATTGAAGATTAAATTCAGAATTTGATGTTTGTTCTAAAAATACCGAAACTTCTTTCCCTAATTCATCAAATACATTTATGGAAATAGGAAATTTATTATTATAATTTTTTAATTGAATAGTAGTTCTTAAATCTACAGGATTAGGCCAAATATGAACATCTAATTCTTCAATTGAATTGTAGGTTCCACAAATCATTTTTGAATAAGTAAATTTAGAATCAAAATCAATTTCTTTGATTCTAAAACACCTATCAGATAATTCAGTTGGAATCAAAATTGAATACATATTCATCCCACTTGCATATTTATAATCAACAGTATTAAATTGTATCCATTTATTATTTTCAAAGTATTCAACAACATATTTGCTAACATTCACTTCATTTGTTACTAGCCAAATAAGTTGGACATGCGGTTCGGATGATTTAAAAAATACATTTACAAACCGAACAGGTAATGGATTCAATATAGAATCTGAAGACAATACAAAATCCCTATTGAGTAAATTTAAGTTGCTGCGATTAGCTATAATTATATTTCCAAGTTGAACAAACGGAACATGCGTCCCACTTATATTCCAATTTAGAGCCAAATTGGGCCTCGATAATAATCTTAAACCAGCAACTTGGTTATTGTTACGAAATTGGTTTGCATGAAACTCGGCAGAATAGGTTCCTGTAAAAGTACCACTTATTAGTTTTAAACGCCAAAATCCATCTAGGGCAGTTTTATTGATTTGCTGATTCAAACCTGCTGTTGTATCAATAAGCGGGAGTCCGAAATTGTTTGCCAAACTTGTATCAAATTCAGCTCTTATTGTTCCGGATAAATTCATAGAACTTATATTCAATTTTACCAGTTGAACTTTACCTTTTGCACCAATAGGAAACTGCACAGATTGAGCATTCGGCATAAATGAGTTCAATCTTCTCTCAAATTTTTCTGAGATATACCCACTATTCCATTGCAAACTGCCTGTTTCTATTGGCGAAGAACCCAGTGTTAGCGTATTCTGATTTGAATTAATCACTGATTGAAGAACAAGTAAATTTCTAACAATGGAATTTCCTAAGAGTAATTTATTCGAGCCTGCTACATGAAGATTGTAATAAGATGCAGAAGGAATTTGTTGTGTAGAATTAATCTCCAAAAAAGAAGTATTTGAGTTAAGCAAAAAATATGATTTGTTAAATGAAATTGAACCTAATACCTCCAAGGAGCAATTAGAAAACAATACAAATGAATCGCAATACAAACTAACATTACTTGGAATAGTAAGCTTTGTACCTTGTAAAGAATCTGCAATCATAAAAACACAGCCATTTCCTGTAAAAAATAAATTTGAGTTTAAAGTAACAGCCTTTCTATTTCTTAAAACAAATACCGTATTGTTGCCTCCAAATGAGCTAGGAGCAAGGCCTGTTCCATTCGTATTTACGCCCCAAGTTGACAAACTATCTAATGGACCTGTAGGTTTAGAATAAAAAGTAATAATACAACTTGAACTACCGAATGAACCTATAGCAATTGAAGCTTTATTTAAAAGGACTTGAGCGGTGTGGCTTGAACCATTTTGACCGACAGCACCTGAAAAATTTACCGTACCACCCATTGAATGAACATTGGTTGAAGTAACATTACTAGTGTATGGACCTGTTAGTGAAGATTGATAAAACAATTTTATCCTTCCACCACTCCCGGAAGCAGCATTTGCATTGCCAGCTTTACCACCTTTGGCAGATAAAATCCCATTGCTCATTTTGATAAAATTCGATTTGATGAGAATACCACCACCTGCCCCACCGCCACCTGCAGTGCCAAAAGTGGTGGAAGATTGACCATCTTGACCATTCATAGATATACTACCAGAAAGAAAGAATTGGGTACAATCAAATTCTATAGCACCACCACCATTACCTGCTGAATTTCCGGTGCCCCCCATCGTACCTGTTGAACCACCTGAACCCATTTGAATATCCAAACCAGTACTTGTTCCATAAGCTAAAGCTCCTGCAATTGCACAAATATTTCCTACTGCTTGCGTACAACCGGCATTACCCCCATATGCCCCTGCACCACCTGCTAAACAAGTTGTGGCCACAATACCTCCACCAGGCCCAGAGCCAGGACTACAAGCAATATTCTTAGCCCCAGCAAATCCTCTTTCATCACCAATTATATTCCCTCTAATAACAACATTGGCTGCTTGAACACTTAAGATTTGTCCAATTGGTGTATAAACTGTAGCACCAGGCTTAATCTCAAACCAATCATATATTAAAGTACCTGAGAGCGTATCCACACCAGAATTCAATGAATAAACTGATAAAAATGTATTAGAGAAAGATGAAAAGTTAATTGCATTTGAACCACCAAATGACAATTCTAAATTTAATGAACTTGTTGCAGGAATAGATGGAAGTCGAACCCAAATATTTGTTTCAGTTGTATTCCATGTTGATGTATCAATCCAAAAAGGAAAAAAGCTACAACAATTTAAACCTACTCTTAAATCATTTCCTGATAGCTTCAATTGGTTTTGAGATATGTACAAAGCTGAATTAAATTTAATTAAACCTAATCCTGATGGAATAATACTTGAAGAGGAATTAGTGACTGTTACAGGCAGTTTGTAAATATTATCATTACCACATTGAGCAAAAATACCTTCCACATAAAGGAAAGAAATAAGGGCGAATAAAAGTGATTTCATAGCTAAAAAAGACTTGCAATTTAAATTCAAAGTCTAAGTTATAAAAGTAAAGAAAATAAATATTTAAAAGTTTAACTTTGGGATATGTACTTTAATAGTTTTGAACTTTTATTAGCTTTTTAAACAAGCTTGCGGCAAATTAATTCATTGAAGATTTGAAAAATATATTGACAAATCAATTTAGTCATTATAAAACAGACTAAAATTTATAAATCGAACACCCATTGCCATGCACAAAAAGAACACAGACGAATTGTATTATTTTCACCTAGATGTGATGCGAAGTTTGGTGGCTATAACAAATGAAAGTGGTATTTTATTAGAGAGCCGTAATTACGATCCTTGGGGAAAACCTAGAAATCCACAGACACTTGCTTATACCTTGAGTAATCCATTTGGTGGCA
>JBMLPO010000404.1:0-6081 GCA_049242065.1 Bacteroidia bacterium | reverse complement strand
CTGAAATTGTCGTCCAAACCAAACACGTTTTGCAAATTCCTTTCTCCATGATTTCGTGTACATAACTTCGAGTTGCTCTTTGTTTATTTTTCCATCCAAGAATTGTGTCGCCAATCCTGCAAAAATTTTCGATGCATGCATAGCCATACTCATTCCGTTACCACAAAGAGGTGTAATAATTCCAGCTGCATCTCCCACCATGAAAATGCCATTTATTACTTGTTCTTTTTCTTCAAAATGAATTTGAGAAATACTCAGTGGTTCTTTATAAAGAAATTCGGCTGTTTCGAAAATTTCTTTTAAAAATGGATTTTTCATCAATACCTTTTTCTCCATTTCTTGAATCGATGAGCCATTTTCTTTCAGGTTTTTTGAATGGGTTAAATAACAAAGGCAATACCTATCGTCATCCACTTTTGATATTCCACAGTAACCATCTTTAAAGTTATGCAGTGAAATCAAATCAATTGGATAATCTATTTTGATATGGTATTTTATGCCAATATAATTTTCAGCATCCTTGTACTTTTTGGCAATGAATTTTCTTTTTAGTTGGATGTCGATATTACTTCTTTTGCCATAGGATCCTGCAACAATTCTACTGTGGTAAACCAAGTTTTCAGCATGGATTTCATGCAATAATTCATTGTTTTTTATATGAGCTACTTTATTCCCTTGTTTCACCACCACACCAAGTTTCATCGCCTCGTTCACTAGTAATTGGTCGAGGGTAAAACGACTGATTCCAAATCCACCTAAGGGCAATTGTGCTTGAATGGCATAACCAGAAGGAGCACTGATTTGCAATTTTTTGATAATAGGAACTTTTAATTCATCAATATCAATTCCACATGTAGAAAGAAATTGTTTGCTTTCAAGACTGATGTATTCTCCGCAAACTTTATGAAATGGATAATTTTCTTTTTCAAATAATATAACCTTGAATCCATTCTGTGCCAATTGAATGGAAAGACAGATTCCTCCAAGTCCGCCGCCAATTATGGCACAATCGTAAAGTGTTTCTGTCTCCATTTTATTTTTTACAAATCACCATGTATCTAAAAGCCCAAGCCCATTTGCTTATTGCAGGGATATTATTTTTATCGAGTAAACTTTGTAGTTCATTCTTTTTAAAACCTCTGAGCACCGAAAGTGGCGCATCGTTTTTAACCAAATAAGATTTTGAAAACAAACGAGTGAGCCATTTGATGCTATAATAAGCCAAAGGATTTCTATGTAAATCGTTGATGAAAAATCCTTGTTTACTATGCTGATAACACCAAGTAAAAAACTTTTCATTTTCTTCATTGCTCAAATGGTGATTGAATAAACAAGCAAAGGCAATATCAAATTCCATCCCCGTTTGAATCAAATCCCTGTAATCGCTCTGAATAAAAGATATCTCAGGATAATTGGCACATTGTTGTTTGGCATATTCAATGCAATCAGATTTGAGATCAATTCCAATCAGTTCCACATCCAAATTGTTCTTACGCGCATAACGAGCTAGGATTCTCAGGTTGTCTCCGCCACCACATCCAATATCAATGATTCGTGTTTTGGTATGGGCTTGAATTTGAAATGTTTTAATTGCCTTTATGGTAACTGCATGTCCACCCAACAATGTATTGATGGTATTGAGCTCTGACAGGTTTTGAAATAGATTTTTTTTCGGGATATTCTCCTCGTCTAGTAATTCCTTTTTATCCGACCTTTTTTTGAACATATATCCCATTCATTCCAATCAAAATAATCAATAATCCTATCCAATACCAAATTAACATAGGTGTTCCAAGGAATGTTTGAGTTGGAATCATTTTGTTAAGTGAATTCAGCATACTTAATCCTAATCGTTCAATGATACTTAAAGAAAGGAGGAGCGTACTGATTTGAACCCATTCCTTTTTTGATTTTCCTTTTGAAATGAGTTGATAAATCAGATAAGCATTGAATACCAAAACAAACAAGGCAGCCCATACCAAAGCATTTTTAGGTGATAATAATTTGAATGCATTTAACTCATCACCACCTCCAGATACAAAAGCTAATAAACGGCTCAAAGGTAAGATTGCTATAACCATTAAGGATGCTTGTTTTGAATCAGAATTGATGAGGAAATAACATCCAATCAATAAATGAATCAAGGGGCCTGCTAAAAGAATAAACGCATGGGTTATTTCATCGGGATAGTTTACAAAAAACTGATTGAATACATCTCGATAGGGCCAATCACCTGTTAAAAGATAAGCAGCAATTTGATGCGCCTGCTCATGAATTTCTCTGAGCAGAAAGCAATACAGTATAGTAAGAACTATTTGTTTTTGAGTGAAAATAAGTGATGATTTAAACCAATTTCTTTAAAGACATGGCTACACCAAAGTGTAATCCTTCATGCGTATTGTTAAAGCTCATTGCTTCTTCAATATGATTGAGTTCAATCCCATAACTGGTAGGGTATTTTTCAAAGTTTTTGAATTTACCTTCTATATAATCCAATCGTGTTTGTTCAACTAAATCCAATGCAGCTTTTTTCAATAATGCTATTTCTTCATCAGAAACATGGGCTTCTGGACTGCTACCTTTTCTGTATTTATCAATGATTTCATTATTTAGATTCATCGGTAAAGCAGAAAGTTTATAACAAAGGATTTGTTGGGTAACAACCACATGTCCAAAATTCCAAATGAGATTATTGTGGTACCCATTAGGAATTTTATTTAACTGCTCATTACTCAAACCTTGTATCAGGTTTAGAAAGTTTTTTCTGGTTTGTTCCAATAAATGAAGTTGAAAGCTAATCATGATTGCAAATTAGTATTTAAATGAAAAAGTAACCTTTATTGGAGAAAATTTTCAGTCAAAAAAAATCCCCGTTATGGGGATTTTATACAGCTTGTTTTTTTAATGCCAAAATTGAGAAGTTGGTATCTACTTTTTTGATGGTATTTACCAATCGTCCAAGACCGGTTATTTCCATTTCAACCACATCCCCATCTTGTAACCATTGTACTGGATAGTTTTTGTCGTTAAGTAATCCTGTGCCATTTAGTTCAAGAAAACAGCCTGTTCCAACTGTTCCAGAACCAATCACATCACCAGGATACACATCAACTCCATATGCACAACGCTCTAATATCTCAGCGAAGGTCCAATCCATATCACTCACATTTCCTTCACTGACCAATTTACCATTCACCCAACATTTCATACTTAGGTTATGGTTGTTTCCAACATGATTAGGTTTAGCTGGTACCAAATAATTTTGAAGTTCATCTGGTGTCACAAAATAAGGACCAATCACAGTAGAAAAGTCTTTGCCTTTAGCTGGACCTAGATTCAATAACATTTCCTCCATTTGTAGTGTTCGTGCACTCATATCATTCATAATGGTATAACCTGCTATATATGAATCTGCTTCAGCTGCTGTGAAATTTCTTCCTTTCTTACCCACAACAATGGCTACTTCTAATTCAAAATCTAGTTTCTGAAAATGATCTGGCATGCACAAGATTTCTCCAGGTCCCTGAATAGCATTGTGATTGGTGAAGTAGAAAATAGGGTATTGGTCGAACTCAGGAATCATTGGAACACCTCTATTTCTTCTAGCTGCCGCAACATGTTGGCGAAATGCATAACCATCTCTGCAAGAACTGGGTTGAGGAATAGGAGCTTCTAATTTTACATCAGCTTCATTCAAATGAGCAATACTTAAACTGCCATTGATTAATTGCTCACTAAATGAAGAAGCAAGATTCATTTTCTCTTCACCTGCTTTTACCAATTCAAGAATGCTATTTGGTAATTCAGTTGAGATGCTTTGAAATGGCCAGATTTTACCATCATGGTAAATACCAGCATCCATTTTGTTTTGATAGGTATAGGTAACTAATTTCATTTTATTTATTGTTTTGGTAAATTGATTTTATCTGGTACAATCAATACTTCACCATAGTCTTTTAACAATTGGTTATAGAGCCATTGAGCCTCTAATTTATTTCTGAAATCACCTGCTCTTAATTTAAAATAGGGTTGCTGATAAACTAAATAAACAGGTACGTTTGGATATTGCTTAAGGAATTTTGTTTTGAGTGCATTGGCATTGTTTCTTTCAACTCCCGAAAAAAGTTGAATACGAAATCCATCCATTGAATTTTGGGTTTTGTTTACCTCAATATTTTTTTGGATTAAACTGTCGAGTTGTGGATCTCTTTGTATGATCACACTGCTTTTTTGAGCAAATACCAATTGAGAAATCAAACAAGCAAAAACAAACAAATATCCTTTCATAAATTAATCTTCATTAATGATGGAAACACTGGCTGAACAACCCAATCTATTGGCACCTGCTTCTATTAATGCTTCTGCAAATGCACGAGTTTTGATGCCTCCAGCGGCTTTGATTTTTATTTTAGGAGGTAAGATTTTTCTCATTAAACTAACAGCTTCAACTGTTGCACCAGCTGTTCCATATCCTGTTGATGTTTTTACATAATCTGCTTCACAATCGGCACAAATCTTACATGCTAACTTAATTTCTTCTTCACTTAAATAGCAGGTTTCTATAATTACTTTACAGATTTTATTTTGAAGGTGACAAGCTGTAACAACAGATTGGATATCATTCTGAACGGTAGCAATATCTCCACTTTTTAAGGCAGAAATATTAATCACCATGTCGATCTCTTGTGCTCCTGAATTGATAGCTTTTTTGGTCTCTTCTACCTTACTTGAAACAGTATTATAACCCAAAGGAAAACCAACTACAGTAACTACATTGATATTGTTTTTCTTCAGTGTTTTTTTAGCATGTTGAACAAAATAAGGAGCTACACAAACACTATTGAAACCATATTGAATGGCTTCTTCACAAAGCTTTGTAATGTGTTCGAGCGATGCATCAGGTTTCAGCAAAGTATGCTCGATATGTTCGGCCAATGATTTATTTTGTTCTGGGGTACTCATAGTTTAGTTGATTTCGTCTTTACCGTGACATGATTTGTATTTCTTACCACTTCCACAAGGACAAGCATCATTTCTACCTATTTTAACAACACCTTTTACTTGTTGAACTTTTGGTGCTTCTCCGCCTGCTTGTGCAGCTTGCTGATTGTTTCTTGTTGCTTCAGCTAAATCGTCGGTCCTAGATGTTTTGAGTTTACTTAAATCCTGCTTTTTAGGTTCTTCAGCTTTTTTTACTTCACTTGAATTTTCAATTGGAATGAATCCTTTGAACAACATACCCAATACCGATTTGTTTACGGTAGACAACATGTTGTTGAATAATTTGAACGATTCAAGTTTATAGATTAACAATGGATCTTTTTGTTCGAATACAGCATTCTGACTGGATTGCTTTAATTCATCCATTTCACGTAAATGTTCTTTCCACTCATTATCGATGATGTAAAGTGAACTGAATTTTTCAAAGGTTTTACTGATTTCTTTTCCATTTGATTCGTATGCTTTTTTCAGATTAACTGGAATATTCATCTGATGCAAACCATCTGTAATAGGAACAGAAATATTTTCAAATTGAGTGCCTTGGTTCTCGAAAACGTTTTTAATAACAGGATAAGCAAACTGACCCAAATCTTCTACCTTTTTGGTATAATGCGCCATCAGTTCATTGAACAATTGGTCAACAACTTGCTCATGTTTTTTACCCATGAAATCATCTTCTGTAATCTCCGTACTATGAGCAAAAACACGCATCAATTCAAAAGTAAACTCTTTATAGTTCTTCTGATCTCTGTATACTTCAACCAATTCTTCACAGGTATCCGCAATCATGTTTTGAATATCAAGTTCAAGTTTATCGCCATACAATGCATTTCTACGTTTGGTATAAATTACCTCACGTTGTGAATTCATTACATCATCATACTCTAATAAACGTTTACGTATTCCAAAGTTATTTTGTTCTACTCTTTTTTGCGCTCTTTCAATGTTTTTGGTAATCATGGAATGTTCGATGTTTTCACCTTCTTTCATTCCCAATTTATCCATTACACTGGCAATTCTTTCAGAGCCGAATAAGCGCATCAAATCATCTTCTAATGATACATAGAATTTAGATGAACC
>JBMLPO010000403.1:0-1938 GCA_049242065.1 Bacteroidia bacterium | reverse complement strand
TGAACCACCGAAAAATATATAGACTTTATTGTTAATTGGATTTACATCAATAACTGTAGGTTGACCAGATGCAGCCATGGTAAAAGGAGCATTGATATTTTCTGTATAAACACCTGCACTGCTAACTAAACCCCAGTAAAACTTGTTACCCACCACATACATCAAAACTGAGTCTTCTAAGTGCACCCAATTTACATTTCCAGAATAAATTGTAGTAACAGAAGTTGCAGTAACAGAGCTTGAATACAAACCATTACGATGACTAAAGAAAAACGTACCTGAATGGGAGTGTGCCATTAAATTGGTAATGCCACTTCCATAACCGGCTGTAGAATTCAAAGTATTTACTACCCTAAATCTTCCAAATCCGAATCCAGAACCAGCTGGATTATAAATATCTGCGTAAAACATGGAATTGGCACTTTCAGTTGCTACAAAAATTCTGCTTGTATCAGCAGTTTTTGCATAACCATGAATGGATTTAATAATCCCTCCAAAAATGTCCTCCACACTTGGGGCTGTTAATTGAGCTTTGGAAGCTACTGACAAAATGGCCAACAAAAGAAGAAGGCTCATTTTTTTTGTTAACTGTTGGATAAAGGTTTTCATATGCGGTTTCATTAAAATTTGATGGTACAATTTTAATCTACACCTTACCCGGGCTTGTCATTAAAAACAATGATTTTTTAAAACCACTCAATATTAAACAACTAATTTACAGGGTGTTAATACGCATTTCACTTGTCATCATATCTAATGAGCCCTCTTTTTATAAAAAAAGGTTCCATTTTTTAAAAGTTCCTGCATTGAAATAATCGAAAATTTAAAATAAGCATTTTGTCAGGTTTCGAAATAATCCCTGAAAGGCCAATAAAATAAGCTTGTGGCAAAGATTCGAGGATAAATGGATAAGATATTTTGATGATTGGTTTGAATACAGAAACAACTGGTTTTTATGAATGAAATTGCAAGAATCAAACAAAAAAATCCCCCATTCAAAATTTGAATGAGGGATTTTTATCATGAATTAAAGCCTGAGATTACAAACTATTTAGTGATTCTAATAATACAGAGATTTTAGCTGCTGCATCCGCTTTCTTTTGGCGTTCTTTTTCTACCAATTCTGGTTTTGCGTTGTTAACGAATTTCTCATTACTTAATTTGGCATCAACAGATTTCATAAAACCTTGTAAGTATTCAATTTCCTTTTGAATCTTTTCCTTTTCTGCATCCACATCAATATTCAATTCCAAATACACCAAAACTTGGTCGGTTGAAACTGGAAGTGATACCCAATTTTGACCCGATTCAGCTTTTGAATCGAATGTGATTTCAGAAACATTAGCGAGTTTCTTAATCAAAAACTCATTCGACTGATAAGCAGCTTCATCATTTGCTTTGATAATGATTTTAAATGCCTCTTTTGGACTCAATCCTTTTGCATTTCTTAGGTTTCTGATAGCGGTAATTGCATCAAAAGTTTTAGAGAAATCAATATTTTTTAGTCCTTTACTCTGAGGATAAGGAGCTAAACAAATGCTTTCATTTTCTTTTCTGTTCTCTAATCCATGCCAAATTTCTTCTGTAATAAATGGCATAAATGGATGTAATAAACTAAGCAACTGATTAAAATGACCAATACATTCTTCATAAGTACTTTGATTAATTGGCTGCTGGTAGGCAGGCTTAATCATTTCGAGGTACCAAGAACAGAAATCATCCCAAATCAGTTTGTACATGGCCATTAGGGCTTCGCTTAACTTATAATCAGCGAACTTTCCATCAATCTCCTTTACAACCTCATCAAATCTAGCAGCAAACCAAGCACCGCTTTTTTGGTTGGCATTGATGATATCTGATTGAATATCAGCATCCGGTTTTACTTCCCAACCTTTTACTAAACGATAGGCATTCCATAATTTGTTTCCAAAATTACGT
>JBMLPO010000402.1:9478-15911 GCA_049242065.1 Bacteroidia bacterium | reverse complement strand
CAATAAACTGAATACAGAAGTAAAGGACTTAAGAAGCGAATACATTACGGTTTTAAGCGAGTTGATGGGCGAAAGCAGGCAAAGTGCAGTAGCTAAGAGATTAGAGAAAACAGGAATTAAAGAAATAAAAACACCACCAAGTAAAATTACCTATAGTGGCAACTAATACAAATACAAGAAAAGCAATACTCATTCGCACGGGCGTAGTGTTTGCAGGCATGTTCCTTTTTGGAGCTGTCATTTTTATGTATTTGATCAAAATCCAAGTTAAAGAGGGCAAACATTGGATTGCACTTGCCGATAGTCTGAGTACTAAAGTAGTTAGTCTAGAGCCTGTAAGAGGTAATATTTTTGATTGTAATGGTAATCTACTAGCAACCTCAGTTCCTATTTATGATATCAGAATTGATGGAAAAGCACCAGGTTTTACTAAAAATGAAAACTTGGATTCGGATTTGGATTCTCTGGCTATATATATGGCAAATGAGTTTAGAGATAAAACGGCTAGAGCATATAAGGATTTATTCAAGAAAATAACCAAAACCGGTAACAGATATTACTTATTAAAGAATAAAATTAGCTTTCGTCAAATGCAAAACCTGAGTAGGTTTCCCATCTTTAGATTGGGTAAATACAAGGGTGGATTACTTGTAACTGAAAGAACTAAAAGAGAAAAACCTTTTGGCTATTTAGCAGAGCGTACCATTGGTTTCAGACAGGCATTAGATGCTGATGAATCTAATGTGATTAAAGTTGGTTTGGAAGGTAGCTTCGATAAATACTTAGGTGGAAAGAAAGGCAAACAAATCATGCAACGCATTGCTGGTGGTACCTATATACCCATCAATGATGAAACTACAATTGATGCCCAACAAGGAAAGGATATTTATACCACAATAGATATCAATTTACAAGATGTAGCCGAGAATTCTTTAATGAATACGTTGATTGAAAATGATGCAGAATGGGGAACAGCTATTCTGATGGAGGTTGCTACTGGAGAAATTAAAGCGATGGCTAATTTGAAAAGAGTTTCTGAGGGAGTTTATACAGAGAAATTTAACTATGCCATTGGTGAAAGAATGGAGCCGGGTTCAACTATGAAATTAGTTTCTATGATGGCCTTGTTAGAAGATGGACATGTAAAAGCAAGTGATCATGTTGATGCAGAAAATGGAGAAAAAATGTTCTGTAGTTCAACCATGCGCGATTCTCATTTAGGAACAGGTGTTGTTACCATGCAAGAGGCTTTCGAACATTCATCAAATGTTGCTTTTGGTAAACAAGTAAGCAGGTTTTATCAAAGAAATCCTCAACAATTTTATGATTACTTAGCTAAGGTCCATTTAACTCAAAAACTCGATTTACAATTGAGTGGCGAACCAAATCCTTATGTTAGAAAACCGAGTGATCCGGCTTGGTCTTGTACTACTTTACCTTGGATGAGTATTGGTTATGAAGTTTTATTTACACCGCTGCAAATATTAAGTATATACAATGCTGTAGCTAATAATGGAAAACTCATGAAGCCATTACTGGTTAAATCTGTTTCTAATGCAGGTACATTAGTTAAGCAATATCCTTCAGAGGTACTGGTACAACAAGTTTGTTCAGAATCAACTGCTAAACAATTACGCGCTATGATGGAAGGCGTTGTTTTAAGAGGTACTGCAAGTTCATTAAAAAGTGATTTTTATTCCTATGCTGGAAAGACAGGTACAGCTGTTGTTGCAAAAGGTAAAAATGGTTATACCGGTGGTGCAGGTAAATCATACAGGGCTTCATTTTGTGGCTATTTTCCCGCAGATAAGCCACAGTATTCTTGTTTTGTTTTAATCAGTCAGCCAAGAAAAGAAAACTATTACGCTGCAAAAGTGGCATTGCCTGTCTTCAAAGAAATTGCTGATAAAGTATATGCAACTTCACTTAATCTGCATAAGGAATTAAAATATGCATCTCATTTTGCTAATGATGATTTGCCACAGGTAAACAAAGCTTATACAGATGATTTAAAACTGATTCTTGATCAGATTGGCATTTCAAACCATTTGCATAATGATTCCATTACGGAGGAAGAGAGTATTTGGGCACTTGCCTCTGTGCAGGATAAATCATTGGCTATTCAACCACTATTACATGGAAAAGGTCTTGTGCCAGATGTGAAAGGTATGGGCTTAAGAGATGCCATTTTTTTATTAGAAAGTAAAGGTTTAACAGTAAGAGTTAAAGGTGCTGGAAAAGTGGTTAAGCAATCGGTTCAACCAGGTACTCCTTTGGGCTTAGTAAAAGTTATACAAATTCAATTAGGCAAAGCATGAAACATTTAAAAGAACTTATTTCAGCCATGCAGCCTGTTTCAGTAACAGGAAACGTTGATCAAGAAATCAACTTGCTTTGCTATGATTCAAGAATTGCAAAGGCAGCTTCTTTGTTTTTTGCTATCAAAGGAACTACAGCTGATGGTCATGATTTTATTCCTTCTGTAATAGAAAATGGTTGTAAGACTGTTGTGATTGATCATGATATAAATGTTTCAGATTCACAAGTCACTTTTATTCGTGTGCAAGATAGCTCAGCAGCGATGGCTTTAGCTGCAAATGTTTATTATGATGAACCTTCAAAAAAATTAAAATTGGTTGCTGTAACAGGTACCAATGGAAAGACAACAGTTGCTACTTTGCTCTTCAGTTTGTTCCGTTCTTTTGGTCACCATGTTGGATTGTTATCTACTGTACAAAACCAGATTGATGAAACAATAATTCCTAGTACCCATACTACTCCAGATTCAATTCGTGTAAATGAACTATTAGCTCAAATGATTGATGCCGGTTGTGAGTATTGTTTCATGGAAGCAAGTTCGCATGCCATTCAACAAGATAGAATTAAAGCACTGCATTTTGCTGGTGTTTGCTTCACCAATATCACACATGATCATCTCGATTATCATTTAACATTTGATAATTACCTAAAAGCAAAAAAGAAATTGTTTGATGAGGTAAATGATGATGCTTTTGCTTTGGTAAATAAGGATGATAAGAATGGCATGGTGATGCTTCAAAATACCAAAGCAGCAAGATATAGTTATGGAATTAAGAACATAGCAGACTTCAAGGCACGTGTAGTTGAGCATGATTTCAATGGTATGTTATTGAATATAGATGGTGATGAAGCTTGGTTTAGATTAGTGGGTCATTTTAATGCCTATAATTTATTGAATGTTTATGGGGCTGCTTTTTTATTGGGAAAAAGTAAAGAAGAAATTATCACACATTTAAGTTTGTTGGGTTCAGTTAAAGGAAGATTTGATTATTGCAGATCTGCTAATGGTATTCACGGTATTGTTGATTATGCGCATACGCCTGATGCTTTAGAGAATATTTTATCAACCATCAATGAAATCAGAACTGGAAACGAGGAATTGATTACAGTGATTGGTTGCGGGGGTAACCGCGATACCGCTAAAAGACCTGTGATGGCAGATGTGGCTAGTTCAAAAAGTACCAAAGCAATTTTTACTTCAGATAATCCAAGAAAAGAAAATCCTGAAACCATTCTTGATGAAATGCAAAAAGGAGTGAAGCCTTTGCATTATAAAAGAACCCTGAGAATAAGTGATAGAAAAGAAGCCATTAAAACTGCTGTTAGCCTTGCAAAAAAAGGTGATATCATTTTAGTGGCTGGTAAAGGACATGAAAATTACCAGGATGTGAATGGGGTGAAATATCCTTTTGACGACAAAGCCATTTTAATGGAAATGTTTGAATTATTTAATGACAACCAAGCCTAAATCAGTTTATACCTATGTTGTATTATTTATTTGATTATTTAAACTCACAATTTAATTTCCCAGGGGCAGGAATGTTTCAATACATTTCGTTCCGTGCTGCTTTGGCAATTTTATTGTCGCTTACCATCACCATGATTTTTGGTAAATCCTTGATTAATAAACTCAGGAATTTACAAGTAAGTGATGAAATTAGAAACCTGGGTTTAGAAGGTGAGCAACAAAAGAAAGGTACGCCAACCATGGGTGGACTCATTATTCTTGCTGCTATTTTATTACCAACTTTATTGTTTGCGAGAGTCAATAATGTTTACATTTTATTGATGTTGGTTTCTACTGTATGGTTAGGTTTTGTTGGCTTTCTTGATGATTATATCAAGGTATTTAAAAAGAACAAAGAGGGCTTAGCTGGTAGGTTCAAAATTATGGGTCAAGTAGGTCTTGGTTTTATAGTTGCCACTACTTTGTACTTCAACCAACATGTTAAAACCAAAGAATTCTATAAAGCTTCTGATGTAACAGAAGAGTTTATTAGAGAGAATAATTTAACACC
Organism: Bacteroidia bacterium; assembly: GCA_049242065.1. Taxonomy (GTDB): domain Bacteria; phylum Bacteroidota; class Bacteroidia; order UKL13-3; family UKL13-3; genus CAISCU01. The sequence continues at coordinate 11,574 of JBMLPO010000402.1, read as the reverse complement.
AAAATTAATCGATAACCAGATGATGTTGGTGAAGGATACCAAAGCTACCACCACCACAATTCCCTTTTTTAAATCATCAGAATTTGATTATGCTGATTTGTTAAAGTTTGTTGGAGATAGTTACAAAAATTTCAACTATATCATCTACTTATTGGTTGTTATATTCATTATTACAGCTGTTTCTAATGGAGCAAATATTACAGATGGTATTGATGGATTAGCGGCTGGTACTTCAGCAATTATTGGGGTTGTTTTAGGTTTGTTTGCATACCTCAGTGGTAATATTGTTTTCTCTCAGTATTTAAATATTATGTACATCCCACACTTAGAGGAGATGGTAATATTTGCTGGAGCTTTTGTTGGAGCCTGTGTTGGTTTTCTTTGGTACAATTCATTCCCAGCTCAAGTATTTATGGGCGATACAGGAAGTCTTGCTATTGGGGGTATCATCGCTTCATTCTCTATTATGGTTCGTAAAGAATTATTGATTCCAATTCTATGTGGCATCTTTTTAGTCGAGAATTTATCAGTAATGATTCAGGTTTCTTATTTCAAATACACCAAGAAAAAATATGGTGAAGGAAGAAGAATTTTTAAAATGTCTCCTCTTCATCATCATTACCAAAAAAGTGGTTTCCATGAAGCCAAGATTGTTACCCGTTTTTGGATTATAGGAATCATGCTAGCTATTGCAACCATTATCACTTTGAAAGTTAGATAAAATGAGCAAACGCATTGTCATATTAGGAAGCGGTGAAAGCGGAACTGGAGCAGCCATCTTGGCCCTACAAAAGGGTTATGATGTATTTGTTTCAGATGCAGGTGCTATTCCCGAAAAGTATCGTGTTGAGCTTGATCAACATGGTATTGCTTATGAAATGCAACAGCATACACATGAACTCATTTTAAATGCTGATGAAATCATTAAGAGTCCAGGTATTCCTGAAAAAAATGAACTAATTAAAACAATTAGAAAAAAAGGAATTCATATCATATCTGAAATAGAATTTGCAGCTAGGTTTACAACAGCACCTAAAATTTGTATAACTGGAACCAATGGTAAAACCACAACAACTTCTCTCATTTATCACATGATGAAGAAGGCAGGTTTAAATGTTGCAGTTGGGGGTAATATCGGAATTAGTTTTGCGCGTTTGGTGGCTGAAGGCAATTACGATTATTATGTTCTTGAGATCAGTAGTTTTCAGTTGGATGATATGTACGATTTCAAAGCAGAGTGTGCTGTATTATGTAATATCACTCCAGACCATTTAGATAGATACAATTACGATTTACAGAATTATGTAAACTCAAAATTCAGAATCCTCCAAAATCAAACCGAGGGAGATGCTTTTATTTATTGTGCAGATGATGAATTAACAATGAATCATTTGAAATCCCTGCAAATAAAAGCTAAGTGTTTTCCTTTCTCACACGATACAGAACAATATCCTGGTGCTTTTATCAGTGATGGGCAACTAATCGTAAACATAGACGACGAAAAAATCAATCAATTTACCATGTATACTTCAGATTTATCTTTAAGAGGCAGACACAATGCCTACAATTCAATGGCTGCCGGTATTGTTGGAAGCGTTTTTCACATTCGCAAAGACATTATCCGCGAAAGCTTTATGGACTTCCAAAATGTTGAGCACAGATTGGAGAAAGTAGCAACTATCAGAAACGTTGATTATATCAATGATTCAAAAGCAACCAATGTAAATTCATCTTGGTTTGCTCTAGAAAGCATGGATAAGCCAACTATCTGGATTGCCGGTGGTGTAGACAAAGGAAATGAATATGCCATGTTGCAAGATTTGGTTCGTGAAAAAGTGCGTATTCTCATTTGTATGGGTCTTGATAATTCAAGATTACATGAAGCTTTTGGCGGTGTAGTTGATATGATTATCAATACAAGCAGCGCTCAAGAAGCGGTTCACGTAGCTTCCAAAATGTCGAAACCTGGAGAGGCTGTTTTGTTGTCACCAGCTTGTGCAAGTTTTGATTTATTCAAAAACTACGAAGACAGAGGTCGTCAATTTAAAGCTGCTGTAAAACAATTGTAGTTATGTTGGCCAGACTACTTAATATCG
>JBMLPO010000402.1:0-9468 GCA_049242065.1 Bacteroidia bacterium | reverse complement strand
CGATAAAATTAAACCGCAAGGTGATCCTGTAATGTGGATTATCATTGTGGCGCTATCGGTATGGGGTTTAGTGGCCGTGTATTCCTCTACTGGAGCGCTTGCTTATAAGAACCACAGTGGCAGCGCCGAGGTTTACCTATTTCAACAGTTTTCTTATTTGGCAATTGGCTTTTATGTGATGATGCTTATACATAGCATTCACTATAAAATGTTCATGCGGGTAGCAAAACTAGTCTTGTATGTTTCTTATGTTTTGCTTGTCCTAACTCTCTTTGTGGGTGCAGAAATCAATGATGCTCAGCGGTGGTTAAAAATTCCTTTTATCGGAATTACATTCCAAACATCTGAAGTAGCGAAGGTGGCATTGATTATGTATATCGCAAGTGAGTTGGCTAAACGACAAGATGAAATAAAAGATTTTAAAAAGGGTTTTCTTCCTATCCTCATTCATGTAGGAGTTACTTGTTTATTAATTGCTCCAAATAATTTGTCTACAGCTTTGGTTTTGGCTGCAACATGTGTGGTAGTAATGTTTATTGGAAGAGTGAGTATCAAACATATTTTTATGGTTGGCGCTCCAATTCTTGTTGCATTGGCTTTACTCGCATTTATTGTTGCCAATACCAATGATAAATACCTCAAACCTTTTGGTCGTTTGTTAACTTGGAAACATCGTATTGAGAATTATTCCAATCCAGTTAAAGATCCAGATGTAACGTATCAAAACGACCATGCTAAAATTGCAATAGCAAGTGGCGGAATTTCAGGTAAGGGGCCTGGGCAAAGTACAGAAAGAAATTTCCTTCCGGAGGCTTATTCCGATTTTATTTTTGCCATCATCGTTGAAGAGTATGGAATGATTGGTGGTGTATTGATGTTGGTTTTGTATCTCCTTTTTATGTTCAGAGCCCTTCGAATTATATTTAAGAGTCCGAAGGCTTTTGGCGCTCTAGTTGCTGTTGGTTTGTCTTTTACTTTGGTTATGCAAGCCCTCATCAATATGGCAGTTGCTGTGAACCTATTTCCAGTAACTGGTTTAACTCTTCCTTTAGTAAGCAAAGGTGGAACTTCCATCATCATCACAAGCTTTGCATTTGGTATGATTATGAGTGTAAGCCGACATGTAGAAACAGAAGAAACTGAAACACCTGCTCAGGCAGTTTAATAGTTGAATGATGAATCAGAAATTAAGAGTTTTAATTAGTGGCGGTGGTACTGGTGGACATATTTATCCGGCCATTGCTGTTGCACAAGCAATAGAAAAAAAGTTGAATGGTGAAGTAGAATTTCTTTTTGTTGGTGCTTCCGATAGAATGGAAATGGAAAAAGTTCCTAAGGCAGGATATAAAATTGAAGGTTTATGGATCAGTGGTTTTCAAAGAAGTTTGAGTTTTAAGAACCTTCTATTTCCAATAAAAGTTATGAGTGCGGTTTTAAAATCAAAGGGAATTATCTCGCGATTCAAACCTCAACTTGCTATAGGATTTGGTGGTTATGCCAGTGGTGCTAGTATGTGGGCTGCAGGCTCTAAAGGATTGCCAGTATTGATACATGAGCAAAACTCATTCGCAGGAATCACCAATAAAATATTAAAATCAAAGGCCAACAAAATTTGTGTGGCTTATGATAAAATGGAACGTTTTTTTCCTCTTCATAAAATCATCAAAACAGGAAATCCTGTTCGTGCCGATATCTGTGATCCTTCAAATAAGAGAGAAAAAGCATTTACATTTTTTAAACTCGATGCTTCTAAAAAAACGGTTTTAATCATCGGTGGAAGCTTGGGTGCTAGAACCATTAATCAAGCTTTACTTTCGGGTTGGGAAGAATTGGTGAATGCGGGTTACAATGTGATTTGGCAAAAAGGAAACAACTTTTCTTCAGCTGATCATTTACAACATCAGAACCTCGTTGTAAGAAATTTTATTTATGAGATGGATTTGGCTTATGCGGCTGCAGATGTGGTTATTTCAAGAGCTGGGGCCTTATCAATTGCCGAGTTAGCCATTGTTAAGAAGCCTGTGATTTTGGTTCCTTCTCCAAATGTATCAGAAGACCATCAAACCAAAAATGCGATGGCTTTGGTTGATAAAAATGCTGCATTGCTAGTAAAAGATGTAGAGGCTGCACAACAATTAATTCCGCAAACTCTTCAATTGCTTTCTGATGTTGGTTTACAAGGTATGCTTCAAAATGAAATTAGTCACTTTGCAATTCATGATGCCGCAGAGCGAATTGCAAACGAGGCCTTAGCTTTAATTGGTAAATAAGATGAATACATTGTTAACAGATTTCAGCTCAATAAAAAAAGTATACTTCTTGGGTATTGGTGGCATTGGAATGAGTGCCATTGCTAGGTATTTTAACCATGCTGGCATTCCTGTTTTTGGTTATGATAAAACTGCAACGGTATTAACCAAACAATTGGAGCAAGAAGGTGTAGAAATTCATTATCACGATGCGCCAGATTATGTTCAATCATTGAATCTAGATGTACATTCATCTTTGGTTGTTTTAACGCCTGCCATACCCAAAGACCATCAAGAATGGGCTTGGTTAAGAGAAAACGGATTTCAAATTTTAAAACGCTCTCAGGTTTTAGGAGTCTTAAGTAGTTCGTTTAAAACAGTGGGTGTTGCAGGTACTCATGGTAAAACTACAACATCAACCATGGTAGCTCATTTACTCAAACAAAGTAGTGTAGATTGTTCCGCATTTCTGGGAGGTATTTCCAGTAATTATCAAAGTAATTTATTGCTTCCTTCAATAGATGTTTCTAAAGATTCATGGCTGGTAGTAGAAGCCGATGAGTTTGATCGTTCTTTCTTAACGCTTCATCCTTCGGTTTCTATTATCACTTCAACAGATGCAGACCATTTAGATATTTATGGCGAACACAGCGCATTAAAAGATTCATTTCTTGCCTACGCAAATCGTTTGGTAGAGGGCGGAAGTATTTATATAAAAAAGGGTCTAGATTTAGTAAATGATTTAAAAGGAAATGTATTTACTTATGGTTTAAGTTCAGATGCAGATGTTTTCGCATTTCATATCCGCATCAATGGAGATGAACATATCTATGATTTGAACTATAAGGGTAAAATTATTCATGATATCCAATTGGGTATACCTGGATTACATAACATAGAAAACTCAGTAGCTGCTGCTGCTGTTGCGTTGGAATTAGGAGTAAGTGATGAAGAGTTAAAAGCTGCATTAAAGGGATTCAGAGGGGTTAAAAGAAGATTTGAATATATCATCAAGGAAAAGAATCGCGTGTTTATCGATGATTACGCTCATCATCCTGAAGAATTAAGAGCCATCTTAGGTTCTGTAAAAAGAATGTATCCCGACAAAAAGTTAATTGCGGCTTTTCAACCACATTTATTCACACGTACAAGGGATTTTGTTGATGGTTTTGCTGAAACACTTTCTATGGCTGATGAAATGTACTTGTTAGATATTTATCCAGCAAGAGAATTGCCATTAGAGGGGGTGAATTCGCAAATGATTCTCGACAAAATGAGTGGTGAAAAAAAGTTTTTGGTTTCAAAGCAACAATTGGTTGATAGCATCATCGCAAAAAAGCCTGAATTGTTTGTGATTTTAGGTGCAGGTGATATTGATACATTAGTTGAACCCATTAAAGTAGGATTGTTGGAGGGTGGATAAACCTAAGCCAAATATCAAGTTTGTAGCTAAGCGAATTGCTTTGCTTTTATTCTGGCTCGGTATGCTAGGTGGAACTTTATTGGCATTGGCTTTTGCTTATAAGATGGAAGATGAGTTGAGTTGTAAAGAGGTATTTGTGGGTATTTATCCTAATGAAGTTCACTTCTATAATCGCCAACGAATACTCGAAACAGTGAAAAAGGGAATTGATCGGGAAGAAAAGTTAATTGGGATGTCATTTAATGAAATCAATACATCATTACTGGAGAAATCGTTGAATAAACAAAATTGGACAGAGAAAGCACATGTATATGCAGATATGAAGGGAAACTTGAATATCAAAGTCTATCAAAGAGTCCCGCTGTTCAGGGTATTAAGGTTCGATGGTACGCAGTTTTATGTAGATAAGTATGGAGTTAAATTCCCGGTTAGCGAGCATTATACCGCTAGGGTATTGATGGCTAATGGAAATATATTCGAGCGATTGGAAAAAGGGGATACACTGTACTCTTTTGTAGGAAATGAACTATACAAAGTAGCCTCTTTTGTTGATAACGATGTTTTTCTAAAGGCCTTTGTAGAACAGATATTTGTAAGAGCCGATAATGAATTGGTACTGGTCCCGAAAATCGGGAAGCAAATCATCATTTTTGGAAACTCCGAAAACCTGGAGGAGAAGTTTAAAAAGTTAAAAATGTTCTATAAGGAAGGCCTCAATTTAATTGGCTGGAGTAAATATAGCAGCATTGATGTACGATTTAAGTCTCAGGTAATTTGTAAAAAATAAAACGACGAATCATGTCAAACGAATTGAAAATAGTAGTAGGATTAGATATCGGTACCACAAAGGTATGTGCCATTGTAGGTACCAGAAACGAGCATGGAAAACTCGAGGTTTTGGCAATGGGAAAAGCCGAAAGTCTTGGTGTGATTCGTGGTGAAGTTAGGAATATTGAAAAGACGGTAAAGGCAATTACTGAAGCAATGGAGAAGGCAAAACAATCTCTCATCAAAAGAAATTCCAATATCAAAGTTGAGGTAAATAGCGTTCATGTAGGTATTGCTGGGCAACATATTAGAAGTCTTCAACACAGGAACAGTATCAGTCGTACCAATACAGATGCTGAAATTAGCAGGGAAGATGTGGAGCGCTTGGTAAAAGATACTTATAATTTGGCATTACCTCCTGGTGATGATATCATTCATGTACTTCCACAAGAATATACGGTTGATGATATTGGTGATGTTATTGACCCAATTGGAATGTCAGGTATACGTTTGTCATCTAACTTCCATATCATCACAGGTAATATAGATGCAATTAAAAACATCTACAAAAGTGTTGAGAGAGCCGGATTAAATGTAGCAGATTTAATACTTGAGCCATTGTCTTCTGCAGAAGCTGTTTTGGCTCCTGAAGAAATGGAGGCAGGTGTTTGTTTGGTTGATATTGGCGGTGGTACTACAGATATCGCAATTTTCAAAAAAGGAATCATTCGCCACACAGCAGTCATTCCATTTGGTGGTAAAGTTATTACCAAAGATATTGAAGAGGGTTGCAATGTATTAAACAACCAAGCTGAAGCATTAAAATTAAAATTTGGTTCAGCATTGGCTGATGAAAATAAAGAAAATGAAATAGTTTGTATTCCTAGTTTTCATGGACGCCCTCCAAAGGAAGTTTCTGTAAAGAATTTAGCTCACGTTATTCAGGCTAGAGTTGAAGAAATTTTTGAAGCAGTTTTATATGAAATCAAAAGTTCTGGACTAGAGAAAAAGCTGAATGCGGGTATAGTAATTACTGGTGGTGGTTCACAATTGAAACACTTAGATAAACTAGCTGAATTTGTAACAGGAATTGATACCAGAATAGGGTATGCAAATGAGCATTTGGGTAAATCAGAAATAGATGAAATCAAAAGTCCTGTCTTTGCAACTGGTGTAGGTTTAATGATCAAGGGATTTAAATCTATGGATGAATCTGATTTGAGTAAGTTGGGTAAAGACCAAGAAAAGAAGGAAGAAAAGGCCCCAGAGCAAAGTGGTGGTTTTCTTAAAAAATTAATTGAAAAAGGTTCGAAATGGCTATATGAGGATGGAGACCTCAAGGATTTTTAAAATCGCTGGCAAAAAATAAATAGATTATGGAAAGTACATTTAAGTTTAACTTACCCAGAGAGAAATCATCTATCATCAAAGTATTAGGTGTTGGTGGTGGAGGAGGAAATGCTGTTAATTACATGTTTTCTCAAGGGATTAAAGGAGTAGATTTTATCATTTGTAATACCGATTTACAAGTGTTAGAAGCCAGTCCAATTCCAAATAAAATTCAATTGGGTGCCAGCTTAACAAATGGTTTAGGTGCAGGTGCAAATCCTGAGGTAGGAAAACAATCGGCTATGGAAGCCATTGAAGATATTATTGAAACATTGGGTGTCAATACCAAAATGTTATTCATTACTGCAGGTATGGGTGGAGGTACCGGTACTGGTGCTGCTCCAATCATTGCAAAAACTGCTCGTGAATTGGATATCCTTACTGTTGGTATTGTTACTACTCCTTTTTCATTTGAAGGCAAAAAAAGAAGAGAATTTGCGGCTGAGGGTATTGAAGCCTTAAAACGTTCTGTAGACTGTTTATTGGTTATCAGCAATGATAAAATAAAAGAGATGTATGGTAATTTACCTATGAGCCAAGCATTCTCGCATGCCAACGAAATCTTAAACACTGCTGCAAAAGGTATTGCAGAGGTGATTACCTATCCGGGTGAAATTAATGTGGATTTTGAAGACGTTAAAACGGTGATGAAATCTAGCGGTGTTGCTCTGATGGGTTCTGCTACAGCAAGCGGTGAGTCGAGAGCCATGGATGCTGTGATGTCTGCATTAACATCTCCATTATTAAACGACAACAGAATTACTGGTGCCAAGAACATTCTCTTGAACTTAAGTTCTGCTCCGGGTAAACATGAATTGTTGATGAGTGAGTTTGAAGAAATTTCAAATTATATTCAGGAAGAAAGTGGTTTCTCTGCTGAAATGATTATTGGTACTTCTTATGATGATAATTTGGGAGATGCTGTTGCTGTAACCATTATCGCAACTGGTTTTGAAAGTGGTCCAAAAGAAAATAAAATCATCATCGGACAGGTAGAGAATAAGGTGGTACCAACACCTCCTCCAGCTCCTGTAGCGCCTACAGTTAGTCCAGTTGTTAATCAGGTTGTAGAAACCCCAAAAGCGCAGGAGGAACCGCCAAAACGCCATTTTTTAGAATCTGAGCCGGTACCTGTTCCGGTAGAAAATAAACAAACCAATGATATTGATTTAAGCATGCGTATTGAGGCGGAAGAAGAGCTTGAAGAGTTTGAAATGGAACCTGAATTATCAATGTCTGCTAAAAAAGAGGAGCCCATTACAAGGCAAAGTCCCTCCTTACTCGATTTTCACACCAATCCATTATTTGAAGACCCTGAAAGAAAAATTGAAAGACAAATTCAAAGAATAAAGGAGATGAAGGATTTGAATGTAACTATCAATACAAGTCAGGGTTTAAGAGATCTTGAAAAAGAACCTGCTTATAAAAGAAAACAAAAACGTTTGGATGAGGTTCCTCATTCTTCTGCTACCCAAGTTTCTAAATTAAGCTTGTTTGATGATGGCAATGGCAAACCAGAAATAAAAAGTAACAATACATTCTTACACGATAATGTAGATTAGAAAATGGGGTTCTTTGAACCCCATTTTTTTTGATTAAATGTAGTTTATGAAAATTTCTAAAGCCTATCAGAAAGATGTTTTTTGTTTAGAGGGAGATTGGAGTCGAAACCTCATCAAACAAAATAGTATTATGGCAGCATTGATGTTTCTAAAACAAAATAGAGATATCGATTATATACACCGCCATTGTGGTACAAAAGAAAATCTGGCTTATTACCTTGCTCAATGGCAATTAAAAAGATATTCTCAATACTCTATTCTTTACTTGGCATTTCATGGTAAGCCCAATCAAATTCTGATCAATAAGCAGCCTGTAAATTTAGATGAATTAGCAGAAATGTTAGGCAGTGATTGTCATGATAGAATCATCCATTTTGGGTCTTGTCAAACTCTCAATACAGATACACGTCATGTAAAACGCTTTCTTAAAAAAACCAATGCCTTGGCTGTTTGTGGATTTGAAAAGGAATTACAGTTTGTTGAAAGCTCTGTATTTGATATCCTTCTCATAGATATGTTTCAAGAGTTTAAAGATGTTAGAAAGGTTGCTGAAAACCTCAAGGTGAATTACGGCTCTTTGGTTAGACGATTAGAATTTAAATTAGTTCATCTGTAGGTTCTTAATTGCTTGGATTTCTTTTAGTGCCCATGTATCAAATGGTTCTCTAGCCCAAATGGTATGTAAGCCAGCTTCTGTAGCTCCTTTTAAATTGATTTTGCTGTCATCTATAAACACAGTTTCAAAACCTTTTAATCCTGCATCTTTCATCAATGCATGAAATGAATCAGGATTGGGTTTTCTTAATCCCATTTCATAAGATAAATACATTTTATCGAATAAACCGGTGAAGACTCCTTTACCTAATATTTTATCTGTAAATCCAAGAATTTCCTTCATATGAAGGGTATTGGTATTACTAAATAAAAATAGTTTGTATTTTCCTTTTAGGGATTGAATCAACTCAACTCTTTGTTTTGGCATATCTAAGAGCATCGCATTCCAAGCACGAAGTATTTGATCTGTTTCAACGGTTCCTTTAAGTGTAGTTTTTAGGTAATGAATAAAATATTCTTCATCGGTTTTACCTGTTTCAAAATCTTTGAAGATACTGCTTTGGGCATTCAATTCATCCAAATCAGCACCCAGTTTTTTAAAAGCACGAATCGTTCTTTCCTGGTCTAAATTGAGGATAACTCCTCCCAAATCAAATATAATATTCTTAATCATCAGTTATAGTTTATGCTACCAATTCAAATAACATAAATTCTAATCAAATGTTTAGTACTTGGTTTTATTTGGATTTTCGTTTTTGCAAATAGGACTTATTTTCTCTTAAGGCTTTGATAAGTTCGGCTTGTGAATCTGCTAATTTTTTTAAATATTCAATTTCTTGTTCCAAGGCTTTTATTTTATCATTTGCTTCTTTGTTGGAATAGCTGTGTAATGGATCGTATGCTGGATCTGTTAATTCATCCATATCTAAACCCAAAACTGTGCAAATTTTTTGTAAGGTGTAAAAGCCAGCTTTACCTGTTTGTTCTATGCTAGATACCAAAGGTCTTGTTTTGTTAATTTTTTCTGCAAGCTCCTCTTGTGTGAGTTTTTGCTTGATTCTTTCGACCTTAATTTTTAGACCTAAATGCATGCGGGAAGATGCATCTAATGATATTTACATAGCGATGATTTAATTATTAATATGTAAAATAAATTATTAAAATGATAATCAATTATTTCGACAATTCATTTGCCATGTCAAGATAGGTGAGTGCATCCAATGGTAATTCATCTCCAGTTTTAGCCGCTCTTTTGTGACCTAATCTCACCATAATATAATCACGATTTGGATTGACAAATATGTACTGCCCTAAAATTCCTCTGGCATAGTAAATTGTTTCGCCTTGGTATTTTGTAATCCACCATTGGTATCCATAATGGTCAACTGGTGTTTCATCTTGTTTCAACAATGGCGATGGTGTAATAGAAGCTTCAACAAATGCCGTGTCGATTATTTGGGTTCCATTCCAATTTCCTTTTTTCAAAAATAAACTCCCAAATCGTGCAAAATCTCTCGCACTG
>JBMLPO010000401.1:0-17367 GCA_049242065.1 Bacteroidia bacterium | reverse complement strand
TAAATAACAAAGCGGTAAAAAGTTGGTATTTCCTTTACTAAAAAGTAAATTGGAAGTACTGTTAAGGATGGATATAAGTATTCAAAATTCAGATCCATGCTGAATCGTGCAAAAATTGCCAAGATGTAGGATAAAGCGCATAATCCCATATCAAATAGGAAAATAAACCACCTTGGTATTTTACTCGAATTAGAAAAGAGTATCCTGAAAATTTTCATGTGCTGCAAAAATACTATTTAAACTGTTAATAAAACGTCAATATTTAATTAATTCGTCATTAATGCTATTTAACAGTTTTATTCAGGTCAAATTTACAGCTTTATTTAAGAAAATTGGAGATGGATAGTGCAAATTTTTAATTGGTGGGGATTGGGAAATAAGTGGATTTTCACACATCTGCTATTACCATGAAATGCTAGTAGTTTTTGATTAATTCTTTAAACTTTGAATTGTAAAATATGATAAATCCTAGTAGTATTTTTTACTATTTCTTACTCAGTTTAAATCCGTCTCTTATTGAATTCCCTAATGGCGTAATTTCAAGGCCTAAATTTTTAAGTAAAAAATCATGGTGACTTTTACTCACACAGGGTAATGGGCAATCCCAACAGTAAACTCTTTCTGGGTAATAGTAAAATACCATATTATTAAATCTGTTAGTATTAATTGGACCATTATCGAATTGGTGCCAAGGTTCTACTAAGTAACGTGTATTAAATCCTTCAGATTTTGTGATTGACTTATTTCTAGAACTACTGGCAAACATGGAAAAAGGAACAAATGCAATCATCCAAAGAAAGAGTATCAACATGATACTAGTTCCGTTAATAATAAATTGGGGCTTACTAATTTTATTTGGCCAATTCTGATTGGTATGAAAAACTAAGTAGATGTTGATGAGCAGAATGCTAAGGCCAGTGGCAAGCATCAGTCGGTATTGACTTAAATACAGCCATTCAATTCCTTGAAAGAGCAAGAGTAAAAAAATGAGTAACAAGAGTTGTCTGCTTAAATTTCTTCGTATTGCTAGACTAAAAATGCTTAAGATTACTAAGAGGCAAAAATTAGTAAAAATGAGTTTATTCATTAAGCCTTTGTAACCACTGCGGAATAACCATTTTGATAATCTTCCAGGTTTTTCTTTTTCGGCTTGGTTCCAATCTTTGATTTCATATTTATCTTGTATTCCCCAAGATACAATTCCCACTCTGTACAACTCATTCCAGTTGGGTGGCACTTTCCATTCTACTTTAAAAATATCGGGTTTATTCAAAGGATATATGGCATAACCACTGAGAATAACATTTTTATAAATAAGTAAAAAGATCAATGGAAGAATTAAAATCAAACTATTGAGTTTTGATTTGAAGCTAAATTGTTTTTGAATAATCACCAATAATGAAATAATCAACGCGGTTGAAGCTGGAGGTTTAATAGCAAACAGGGCAAAACCAAGGAGCCACCATATAAGCGGATGGAAATTTTCTTTTGGATACAAAAAAAGATAAATCAGTAAACCCGAAAAGCAGATCATAGGTAAATCTGCATTGGGTGCACTGAGGAAAAAGAAACCAAACAAAACAATATAGCCTAAAATGCCAAGTAATAGGATTTTATACTTCATGATAATATTTAGTTTCAACTCTCTAAATAACCAGAATAGAATAGCGCAAAAAAGAAAACCATTAATCTGATGATAGGAACCTAAGCCTAATTGGTTTAAATCAAACAGTGCTGTAAGCGAATGCCAGCTCGAATACAAACCCAAAGCTGGATAAATATTGGCAAGCCCTTTTACCAAACCCACTTGCTCCATCCATGCAATAGTGGGTTGATAATATCCGCCATTGTCATTTATTTTAGTGGCTTGAGCAGCTTGGTATAAAATTGGAATCAATATGCCAGTTAAAATTAGAATATCGGTTTTGGAAAATTGCTTAAGAGCACTTAAAAGTAGTTTGAGCCTAATTGACATTTCTTCTCTTTGCAAATAAGCGATTGCTAAAGTGGAGAATACAAAAATTGCTTGGGTCAATAAATTAATTGGGCCTCCCACTACAAAAAGTAGAGAAAGGATACTGAGTAGTAAAATTCCGAAAAGGATATCAAGGAATACATTTTCTGGCTTTTTAAGTTTCAATAACCAAAAAGGTAATTGCGCCCAAATAATGGCGATTAAACTTAAAATTAAATAATATGGTATAAGGATGAACATTGATTGGGCTAAATTACGAATTCATGCGAATATTTCTCTTGAATTTACTTTAAACATAAGATTCATCAAGCTCGTTCAATTATAAATTGATTGAAATTGATTTTCTTTGGAATTCAGATTTTATCATGGACCAAGAAAGTATTGATCAATTAAAAGAAGCTTTGAGCTTTTCACCTAATAATATTCCACTTCGACTTCATCTTGCGGATATGCTTTTTAAATTGAAGCGCTTTGATGAATCTGAAGCGGAATACCAGCAAGTATTAAGTTATCAGCAAAATAATTCTAAAGCAAAGTTTGGTTTGGCTGCTAATTATTTTGAAAAAGGTAATTACTCTGTTTGTAATGTGGTGTTAGAGGAATTGATTCAACAGAATCAGGCATCTCAAGAAGTATATATTTTGCATACAAAGGCATTGATTGAAGAGAAGTTATTTTCAGAAGCAATTAACATCTACCAAAAACTGCAAAAGGAAAATCCTGGTTTTGTTGATTTAAGCATAGAGGAGAAACTAAAAGTTCACGCAAATACATCCGAATCTGAAGATGTAAATCTTGATGAGCTCATGGGTTTTATGTCGAAACCAGATACCAATTTTTCTCATGTTGGTGGAATGGATGTGGTGAAAAAGGAGATTGAAATGAAAATTATTTTTCCTTTGAAACATCCTGAGATGTACAAAGCCTATGGAAAGAAAACTGGCGGTGGGATTCTATTATATGGACCTCCTGGTTGTGGAAAAACATTTATCGCTAAGGCAACAGCAGGTGAAGTTAATGCGCAGTTTATTTCGGTAGGATTAAACGATATCTTAGACATGTGGATTGGTAATAGTGAAAAAAATCTACATGAGGTTTTTGAGAGAGCAAGGGCTTATGCACCCTGTGTTTTGTTTTTTGATGAAATTGACGCCTTAGGTGCAAGTCGCTCTGATATGCGTCAAAGTGCTGGTAGGCATTTGATCAATCAGTTTTTGCAGGAGCTTGATGGAGTTGAAAGCAATAATGAGGGAGTATTGGTTTTAGGCGCTACGAATTCGCCATGGCACTTAGACCCTGCCTTCAGAAGGCCTGGCCGTTTTGATAGAATTATATTTGTTCCCCCACCTGATGATCAAGCCAGGGAATCTATATTAAAATTAAAACTTGAAAATAAGCCTCAAGATAAAATTGATTATGCAAAATTATTGAAGCAAACGAAGGAGTATTCAGGAGCAGATATTGAAGCAATTATTGATATTGCAATTGAAGCGAAATTACATGAATCATTAAAATCAGGCATTCCTCAACCCATCCAAACAAAAGATCTTCTTCAAGCAATCGATAAACATTTTGCGAGTACTAAAGAGTGGTTTACACAAGCAAGAAATTTTGCTCTGTATGCAAATGAGTCGGGTTTGTATGATGATATATTAAAATACCTGAACATCAAAAAATAATGGAGAATAGAGAATTGGAAAGGGCTCAAGTTTTAATGAGCCAGGGTAGATGGAAAGAAGCTGAATCTATATTAGGTCAATGTTTGGTGGAAATGCCTGAAGATACTGAAGTATTAAGTTTAATGGCAGCTGTGAAAATTCAGCAAGATGAATTTTCAGAAGCAGAAAGATTCATTGATCAAGGCATATCAATTGATCCTTCTGATGATTATTTATATTATATGAAATCGAGGGTGAAATTGATTTCAAGGCAAGGTGAATTGGCTGAAGAATGGATTAGAAAAGCCATCAGTCTTTATCCTGAATCTGCTGTTTATTTTGGTTTTCTTGCATTTATTCAATTACAAAGAAAAAATTATGCTGAAGCCCTTGAAACGGTTAACCATGCTTTGTCAATTAATCCAGAAGATTTATTTGCGCTCAATACCAGAACTTCAATACTCATCAAACTCAATCAAAAAGAAGATGCTTTTTTTACCATTGAGGGGGCATTGAAAGAAGATCCCAATAATGCCTATACACATACCAATTACGGATGGAATTTATTAGAACATGGGGATGCAAATAAGGCACTAGAGCATTTTAAAGAAGCTTTAAAAATTGACCCGAATTTTGAATTGGCCCAAGCCGGAATGGCAGAAGCTTTAAAAGCAAGGTATTTTGTTTACAGGTGGTTTATGAAATTCCAGTTTTGGATGGCTAAACTCAGCAGCAAATACCAATGGGGTGTTATCTTGGGCTTTTATTTTGGTACCAAAGTAATTAGAACTTTAGCAGCAAGCAGTGAAACACTTGCTCCCTTTTTAAACCCATTGATTTTTTTACTCTTCATCTTTGCTTTTTCAACATGGGTAATGACACCAATCAGTAATCTCTTTTTGCGATTGAATACATTTGGTAAGTACTTATTAAGTAAAGAAGAAAAACTGAGTTCTAATTTTGTGGCAGTGTTTTGTGGCTTGTTTTTAATTGGAGTAGGGGGAATGTTTTTGAATACTGCTGAGTGGTTTTTTGCATTGATGGTTTATGGCTTTACCATGATGATACCAGCATCTGGAATGTTTACAAAGGCTAAGTATAAAAATATCATGTTGTACATTTTTATAGGACTCGGATTAATTGGATTAACAGCGCTAATTCATACCTATCAAACAGGAAATCTTGAATCTGATGCTGGCTCAATATATTTGTTTGGATTCATTGCTTACCAATGGCTTGCTAATTTTTTGGTGATTAAACAAAACAATTATAATTAATGAGGTTGTTAATTGTATTTTTTCTTTTGAATTGCCTTGTTGCATGCGATGCAGATTGGGTTCCAGGGATTCAGGCATCTTCTGAATCAGAGAAAATTGATTCATTTTCTATGTTGCCACATCCAGAAGTGAACGGCAAGGTGTTTTTATTGGGCCCTCAAGTTAATAGCGCTAATTGTAATCTAGCAGAAGATGCTTGTAGCTGCTGCAGAGAGCGAATTGTGTTTATCAACGACAGTAATTTTATTTCCATCTCTTATTGTGAAGACAACCAAAGTTATTGTAAAGGAAATTATAGGTTTTATGGTCCACAAGTAATACTGAATTTTTCAGGCAAACGAATTGATCATATTTTACAGAAGGATTTGATATACAAATCAGCAGATAAAAAAACATTGTCTCAAAGACAAAATCAAACCCAACAATGGATATTGGTTCCATTTAATTGTGGGTCTCATCAAGGTTTAAAAAATGAATCAGAATCTTTATTTGGATTTGAAGATAGTTTGAGTTGTTTGGCTATTGAAAATGACATAAGAGAAAAGAGAATTTTTGATTCTTTTGAGTGATTTTGATAAATTATATATCTGAAAATCAATATATTTTAAATATTTTTTTAAAATGCTGTAACTTCTTGAGAAGAAGGGGCGTCGTATGCTCAAGAAATTAAAAACCCCCTGAAGATTGAATGACTGTTACCGAGTTCAATAAATGTGTTGATGAACATTCGAATGGCTTGTATCGCTTTATTCTGAAGAATATCAGAAATAGTGATCAGGCTCAAGACATTGTGCAGGATACTTTTGAGAAAATTTGGTTAAAGGTTGACAGCATTCCTTATGATAAATCTAAATCTTATTTGTTCACTACAGCTTATCACACCATGATTGATAAAATTAGGAGACAAAAATTTGAAACTCAAATAGAGGAACATCATGAAGATTTAGTGATTACTCAAAATAAATTTACTGATGTAAAAAAGATACTCGATAAGGCATTGAATACCTTAAATGAAATTCAACGTTCAGTGATTTTATTGAGAGATTATGAAGGTTATAGTTATGAAGAAATTGGAGAGATAACCGGATTAAATGAAAGTCAGGTAAAGGTTTATATATACAGAGCGCGATTGGCTTTAAAGCAATACATAGGAAGTTTGGAGAACGTAGTATAATGCAAATTACAAAAGAAAATTACGAGTTATTTATCATCGATTATTTAGATGGTAAGCTTGATTCCAACGGGAAACAGGCTCTGATTGCTTTTGTTGAAGCAAATCCAGAAGTAAAAGAAGAGTTCGATTTGTTACTTAGCGCTTCAAGTATAGAATTAGAGGAAGAAACATCAATTCCTGATTTTACTTATTTAAAAAAGGATAGCCTATTAGGTAATGAGTTTTTAGCAGATGAATGCATGATTGCAGCATTAGAGGGAGATTTAAGTCCTGCTCAATCAGAAGAATTTAATATCATTTTATCTAATGACCTTTCTAAGCAAAAAGAATTTAAATTATACCATGCTACTGTTTCAAAACCAGATTTAAGGATTCAATTTCCTAACAGGGAAAAATTAAAAAAGGCAGGAGTTATACTTTATTTAAACACTTTTTATAAAGTAGCATCGGTGGCTGCTATTCTTTTGTTTGTGTCCTTTATTGGATGGTTAAGTCTATTTAATTCAAACACCATTCAAACTGCAAACAAAGCTAGCAACACACAGTTGCAAATTGCTAGTAAAATTGAAATCAAACCCAATTCAACTGCCAGTGAGAGTAAATTAGATAACACCTTAAATACTAAAGAGTCTGAATTGATTTCGAAGAAATCGGTTGAAGTTAATCAAGCCAAGGTGATGTTAGTAGCCTCCCAAGAACTTGATTTCATACAAAGCAAAAAGGCATCTATTAATCCCGTTAAAATTATTTTTGGAGGAGAGCCTCAACTGGTAATTCCAGTTTTTCAAACTAATACCGCATTAGCAGACATAGGTACTCCAATAGATGAATTTAAAACACCTGCTAAATGGTTGATTGAAAAAGCTAAAATGATGAAACCTGTACAACCAATTTTAAAAACAGATTCATTAATAAGAAACAATGAAGTTGGTAGTGTTGCTATGAATTTATTAAACCAAACACCTGGAGTAGTTGCCACAACAAAAACAGATGATGAGGGCAATCAAAGGGGCTTCGCAATTATGTCGAGATATTTTTCTATAGAAAGAAGTTACTAAATCGTGTAACTTTTAGAAAACAGAAAACGTCTGATGATTAGAAGCAATTAAACAACAAACAATTAACAATTACGAATATGAAAAAGTGGTTAGTATTATCAATGTGCCTGGGTTCACTTGGATTATTTGCACAAGAAAAAGAACTGAAGGATTTTACTAAAATTGAATTAGGTGTACCTTACAAAGTTGAATTGATTCAATCTAAAACAAATAAGATTGATGCAGGACCAAAAACAGAGAAACTTGATATCTCTATCAGTGGAGGAATTCTGGAAATTGGTCCTGGTACAGCAGGTATATTTGATGAACCTATTAAATTGTATTATACCAAATTAAATGCAATTGAAATAGCGGGTGCTGGTGATATTTATACAGCTCAAAATTCGGTTTTAGAAACAGAGAAATTAGCTATTGAAGCAAGTGGTGCTGCGAAACTAAAGTTGAATATTAAAGTTGAAGAATTGAAGTTTGAAATGGCTGGTGCTTGTAAAGCAACTTTAAGTGGAACAGCAAAAAAAGCTGAGGTTGAAATAGCAGGAGCTTCAAAATATATGGCCTCTGATTTAAAAACAGAAGAAACAAAAATAGAAGGAGCCGGCGCAACTTACTTTAATGTATTTGCTAGTAAAAATTTAAATGTAGAAGCTGCCGGTGCAACTAAAGGAGTATACAATGGAAATCCAGCAACTAAGAATATCAATGTGGCAGGAATTTCAAATGTGGTAGATGGTTCAACAGGTGAACAATTAAAGGACGAACGTAATGGAGAAGATGGAGATACAACTAAAATTAGAATTGGAAACAGAAAGGTTCTGATTTATGAAGATGGCAAAGAGTTGGCTATTGAGCAAAAGGAAGCAAAAGAAGAAGACAAGAAAAAATCAAATAAGAAAAAGCCTTTAAAAGAAGTATACGCAGGATTTGAAATGGGCATGAATACATTTACAGATAATCAAATGAATTTTACTATGCCAACTAAATACAATTTCTTGGATACTAAAATTAATAAATCATGGTTTTATGGAGTTAACTTTACAGAAGGTGATTTGATATTGATTAAAAATAAACTAGCCCTCACTTCTGGTTTAGGTATGGAGTTTCAAACATTTGAATTCAATACACCACGTGTTTTAACTCCTAATACCAATATGTTAATGGCCGATTCAAACACCAAAGCATTAAGCAGAAATAGATTGTATAATTTTAATTTCAATGTTCCATTGTTATTGAAGTTTGCTCCAAGAACTGCAAAGGGAAGAAATGGTTTCCATATGGCAGTTGGTGTGATAGGAACTTATAAAGCTTATTCACATGTTAAAATAGAAAGTTCTGCTGATGGTTATGAATTAGAAGCAAAAATGCGAGATGATTACAATATCAATCCGTTTAGAGTGCAAGCAACAGCTAGAGTAGGATATGGATGGTTCAGGGCATTTGCTAATTACTCATTAACTCCATATTTCAAAAAAGATACTGGCGTTGCTGGTCAAGAAAATCCGGATATCAGAGTTTTCTCCGCAGGAATTACCTTGATTCCTTTCCAATAGAATAGGATAAAATAATTTACAGAAGCAGTCTTTCGAGGCTGCTTTTTTTGTTAAAAATTAAACTAATAACGAACTAGTTTTCCAAATCAAGAATAGATTGATTAATTTCACTACATGAAAAAAGCTATACTCATTGTTGTTTTACTTTTTTGTTTTAAAGTACAAGCGCAAATCAGTATTTATAGAGAGGATTTTGGTCTAGCCGATGAATGGTTTTTAATGGCCACAGATACCAATGTTGATCCAGAAGAACTTGCTCCATTATTGCCTATAGGAGCTAATTCAAATTGGGATGCAACAGGTATTCGCTCACAGTTTTTGGATACCATGAAGTTTTTGAGTCCTGCTCAATTTCCATCTGCACCAGAAGGATGTAATCTTATTTTTATGAATCCAGTTTTAAGTGTGATGCCTGATTTTTACCAAGTGAATATTGCTCAACTTAAACAGGTTATTCAGCCAGATGGTTTCTTTGGTGCAGAAGGAAAACTGAATTACCTCAATTTCCCATCTACTTATTCTAATAAGTTTGAAGATTCAATTGAAACTATTTTTAGAACACTAGCTGTAGATTTGGGTATACCAGCCAATCCTTTATTTGATTCGGCAATGGTTATTTTTCGACAAATCAATCGTTCAGATTTTGTTGGATATGGAACCATTCGAGTGAAGTTCAATAACCTACCCATTCCTGCACTCAAAAGAAAATTAATCAGCAGCCGTAGAACTTATTTTAAAGTTAGAAATAAGTTGACAGGTGCTTATGTTGATATTCCTGGTGGCTTTGATCCAGGTGGAATCAATACCGATTTAACCACCTTTCAATGGTTTGCTAGTAATGGCGGCGTTCCAATTCTAGAACTAGAAATGAAAAATGCTACGCAAGCTAAAAGTGCTAATAGCCTAATAAATTCTTCAAGACTTTTGAGTACTGGTCAGAATGAAATCAGTGTAAAAAATGAGTTGCTCATCTATCCAAATCCGGGCACTGATTATTTTGAAATTAAATTCCCTGCTTCTTTACAAATAGATGCAGTAAGTATTTATGATGTTTCGGGCAAATTGCTTCGTGAGTTCAACCAGATAGAATCCAATCAAATCATTCAGCATCGTCTCATTGAACCTGGTTGGTATGTGATTCAAGTTAAATCGGGAGATCAAATCCACAACTTTAAATGGATGAAAATTAATTAAGGTATTCCTGAAACTTGAATTAGTTGTGCGTAAGTTTTTCCTAAAGCTTTATCTTTAATTTATTCATTCAAAGCAATTTGTAAGAAACTGTTTGCTTCAATAAGAGGGCTTTGTTTCATGAGCCTATCTTTGAGCAAAATCGAATGAAACTCAGTCCAGAACAACAGCAAATAATTTTATCACAAGGTGATATTAAAATCAATGCCGTAGCAGGTTCAGGAAAAACTACAACCATTATTGAGTATGCAAAGTCGCGGCCAGAAGCCTCTAAGATTTTGTACTTAGCATACAATAAATCTGTAAAAATAGAAGCACAGAACAAATTTATAGAGGCCGGTTTACAACATGTGAAAATTGAAACTGCACATTCGCTTGCTTACAAACACATTGTATTTAAACATAACTATAAAGTAAGAGCGCAATCATACAGAACATATGATATTGCAGAACTTTTAGGATTAAAAGTTGGTGGTGAAAAACATGCAGAGTTTATTGCAGCCAACCACATCAATCAAATGATTTCGTACTTCTGTAATTCCAATCAATTAAAACTCGCGGATTTAAATTACCAGGATATTGTTTCAGATAAAAAGGCACATGCTTTTGTGAGCCGTTATTATGATTACTTACTTCAACATGCAAGAATTTTATTGGCACGTATGGACAGAGGTGAGATAGAAATAACGCATGATTTTTATTTAAAGAAATTTCAATTGGCTGCTCCGCAATTGGGATATGATTATATTTTATTTGACGAAGGGCAAGATGCTTCACCTGCGATGTTAGATGTTTTTATGAAGCAAAAATCGGTGAAAGTAATTGTTGGTGACTCTCATCAACAAATCTATTCTTGGCGCTTTGCAATTAACTCACTAGAACAACTTCATTTCAAACAATATTCACTCAATAACAGTTTCCGTTTCCCTAAACCTATAGCTGATTTAAGTAAGAAAATTTTATCTTTTAAAAAGCAAATGGGCTTAAAAGAAGTACCGCCGATTGAAGGTTTGGGAACAGGGAAATCGCATAAAAGTAAAGCCATTTTAGCCCGAACAAATCTGGGTTTATTATTAAAAGCTATTGATTATTTATCGGAGAATCCTAGACTAAAAAAAATTTATTTTGAAGGTCATATCTCTTCTTATACTTATGCAGATGATGGCGCATCATTGTATGATGTATTGAATCTTTACAATGGCAAACGATCGCAAATCAAAGACAAATTAATTGGTTTGATGCGCAATATGGAGGACCTTGAAGAGTATATTGAAAACACCGAGGATGTTCAATTATCGATGATGGTGGAGATCGTGAATAAGTACGGTAATGAAATACATGGTATTCTGAAAAGTTTAAAAGACAAACATCTTGATGTGTCGAATAAGCACCATGCAGAAATGATCTTTTCTACTGTTCACCGAGCAAAAGGAATGGAGTATGATGAAGTAGAATTGGTGAATGATTTTATTAATGAGAAAAGATTGGAGCGTCAACTAAAAGATGATAAAGAGGCACCCGATTTATCTAAGTTGAATGAAGAAATCAATCTTTTGTATGTTGCCATTACACGAACTAAAAACGTTTTAAAAATACCAGCTTCTCTTGTTCCTGATGGAATTGCAGAATCGAATCATATAGTATTTATTGTTGAAAAAGAGGAGGAGGAAGAGCCTGTAAAATCGAAAAATCTAAAGGCTATAAAGTCGTTTCCAAAAGCTAGTCATTCAACAATGAGGTCTTCAGCATCTCAAGTAGGTGAGCTTAAAGGAAAATATACGGCATCATACAGACCATGGACCAAAGATTTAGATGAAGAATTGTTGAATCTGTATTTTTCTGGAAAGAAATTAAATTTCATTGCTGAGCATTTTGGTAGAACCAAAGGTGCCATTCTTGCAAGGTTGGCTAAGTTAGAAGTAGAAGATTTTAATGATTAGGGTCGGGTTCAAAACCAAACCAGATACAAGCAAAATTGTCTTTGATGCCAATCCCCATTGCTTTGAAACTTCTTTTTTCCCAAATTCCTTTTTGAATAATTAATTGATGATGTGCCTCACTTTTCTTCCAAATTTCTAAGGCCATTTTAGCTGTAATTCCTTCACTTGAATAGGCCGCTATTTCAAAGCCATCACCTTGGTACGCGCTAATTTCGCGCGGTTTATCCCACATACATTTGGCTTTTTTATGGTCATTGGTATAACAACACGATGACCATTTTCCATTTGCCGACCATGAATGTAAATTACATCCTTTCTTATTGTCATAGAATTGGCTTAAATCATTTACATGGGCTTGAGCTACGCGATTTAATTCTGGTGAAATAGAAATTGTATCTAGGTGATTTTTGATTCGGTATTCATTTAAAATATGAGCCAGTACTCTTTCTTCCTCCGACATCTTGAATTCTAAAGATGAATCAGGATGGAGGAACTTGAAAATAAAAATGATGATCTGTATTTGGAGCATATCAGCTTAACGAAGGAACAAAAAAAAACTGCCTCTTTGGGGAGGCAGTTTTTAAAATTATAAGTTGAATATTGATTATTCAGTAACCATTAACTTTTGAGTTTGAACACTGTTACCAGCTTTTACGCTTACAGTGTACATACCAGGAGTTAAAGTGCTTAAATCAACATTGTAGTCGTATTTAGCAGCAGTAACTTTACCTAAATCCATAGTAGCAACTTCTTGACCTAAGATATTGCTGATGCTGATAGTAACATTGCTAGTGTTTTTCAAAGCAAAACGAACAGCAGTGCTATTATTAGCAGGGTTAGGATATAATCCTGAGATTTCTACATTTTTAGCATCTTCAATACCAGCACCAATAGAACCAGTAACTGTTAAGTGGAAATAAGTTTCAACAAATCTTTCGTTGTTGAAAGCTTGACCAGCGATATAACCATTCCAACCATTTACAGTTGCATATGAAGAAGTTTTTAATGCCATCAAAGCAGTATTATAAGCTTTGGTATTTTCCCAACCTGTATTTCCTTCGTTCAAGAATAAACCATAACCACAGTAGTTGTTTCTTTTCATACCAGCTGGAGCAGTTGCTGGATCTTTTTGGTAAACGAATACAGTTGTGTCTGAACCAATAATAGCAGGAACACCTGATTTAAATGTCCAAGCATAAGCTACTAATACATCACTTGTAGAACCATTTGAATTGATTTCGAATCCGCTAGGAGCAGCAGCTTGGAAATATTTGCTAGTCCAACCGTTTTCAAAACCACCATTGCTGTTGTTAGCTCTAGTAGTATCCATGTTACCATTTGCACCGCTGCTTAACAAAATAGTGTCGATATCAAAATAGTTAGCTGGCATTCTTTTGCCGAAATCCCATCCGTTTACAGGCATAGCATAACGAGTTCCATCTGTGAAGTTAGCTCTACGTAATTGAGAACCTTTCCAATAGGTGATGAAAACTGTATCAACTACATCTCTTTGTCCACCCATTCCATCATCAACTTTATCTACGTTACGTACATATAAGTATCTGAATAAAATTGAATCTACTTTGTAGCTAACAAAACGTGATAATTGATTTTCTGGTTTGTCAGTTAATTGGATTAAATCATCTGTTGCGTCTAATACTTGACCAACCGAAGTAGTACCACCGTATCTGATTGTACCATCATCTTCAACGAATTTGCTCAATGAATCACTTACCAAGAAGTCAACATAACCTTGTAAGTTAGCACCTACGTTACTTTTTCCAATGATGTCCATTACATCGTACCAATCAGATACCATAGTTCCACCTTTTCCAAGGTTTTTTCTGGTGAAAGGATTGTTGATGTCTTTAATCGCAGCGTGGCGTTTTTCTCCACTATTGTCGATTTTTTGTGCAAAAGCTGCAGTTCCTAATGCAACTACTGCTAAAGCTGAGAGTAACAGTTTTTTCATTTGTTTGGTATTTAATATTTGTTTTTTTACTATTTAGGAACTTTGAAAATTCAAAGTTCTTACCGACTTATGCCTGTAAATTAAGAAGTTAATTTTTTTAACGAGCTTAAAATCACAAATCAGCGGTCGAAAATAAGGATTTCCCTTAATAAGACAAAAGACAAGCAATAAAAGAAAAGGGTTGCATGTTTAAGAAAGTTCTGTCCAGTCTCCGTTTTCCTTGATTAAATTGATTAATTCGTTTACTGCAAATTCGGTATTAACTCCCTTTTTTACAACTTCTTTTCCTTTGTAAAGTGTAATTTTTCCTGGTCCTGAACCTACATATCCATAATCGGCATCTGCCATTTCTCCAGGTCCATTTACAATACAACCCATAATAGCAATTTTAATTCCTTTTAAATGGTCTGTTTGTTTTCTAATTCTGGCTGTTGTTTCTTGTAAATCAAACAAGGTTCTTCCACAACTAGGGCAGCTTATGTATTCGGTTTTGCTGATTCTAACTCTTGCTGCTTGTAAAATTCCGAAACAGATATCATTTAATCTCTTTGCTGAAAGTTGTTTTGAACTAATCATAATACCATCGGCAAATCCATCAATAAGTAAACTTCCAGTATCGGTGGAAGTATACAACATGGCGCCTTCTAGAGATGCTTCAAAACTATTTTTAACTACTACTGGTTGCGGATAATTTTTTTGTTCAAGAAAGAAAAATGCATTTCTAATTTCAGGCATTTTTGCTTCTTGTTTTGAACTAATAATCAGCACAGCATGAGGCACATTTTTTATTTGTTCCAATATCAATTCGTTTAAATCTGAAGCCTCAATTTGAACAAAATTTAATGTAGAAGAATAAACTTTAGACTGTGAAATTTCATTCGCATCAATCAAAGGATATGCGCCTTGTTTATCGCTTAACTCAATCCAAGTTTGCTGATCGTAAATGGCTTGAAGTCCCATAGGTAGCATGAAATCTGCTTTATTACTTCCTAGGTAAACATAATCAGCCCCAACATCGGTCATGGTCCATTTATCAGCTACAACATCAAAATTATGTCCAATGGCTTGGAGGTGTTCAGGAGTTAATTGTGCGATATAACTCAAATCAGCAATCACTCTTGGAACATGATGTGCGCCAAAATTGAAGGCTTCAACAGTAAGTCTTTTTGTATAAGCAAAAGGATTCCAAGTTTGATTTTCTCTTTCAGCTATAACTGGTAAGCCATTGTTTAATTGAATTTTGGGATTGATTTCTGGATGTCCAGCTCTGCTCTCATATCGTTTGGCCAACATTTTAGCTACTGGCACCTCAAATTCGGGGTCTTCAGTTAAGGAAACTCGAATGGTATCTCCAATTCCGTCTTCTAATAAAGCTCCTATACCTAAAGCTGATTTGATTCTACCATCATCACCATCTCCAGCCTCTGTCACACCTAAATGAAGAGGATAATACATATTGTTTTCTTCCATGGTTTGAACCAATAATCGATAAGCTTGCACCATTACTTGAGGATTACTTGATTTCATACTGAGAACAATATTGTGGAAATTTTCAGATTCAGCAATTCTTAGAAATTCCATTGCCGATTCCACCATTCCCATTGGTGTATCTCCATATCTACTTAAAATTCTATCACTTAAACTTCCATGATTGGTTCCAATACGCATGGCGGTACCATAGGTTTTACAGATCTTCACCAAAGGCACAAATTTTTCACGGATTCTATCTAGTTCAGCTTCATAAGCATGATCTGTATAGTCAAAAATTTCGAACTTCTTTTTGTCTGCGTAATTCCCTGGGTTGATTCTTACTTTTTCTACCAATCTAGCAGCCATCTCTGCCGCATTGGGCGTGAAATGTATATCAGCAACTAAAGGCACATGAATGCCATCTGCTTTGAGTTGTTTCTTAATATTTTCAAGGTTTTTAGCCTCGTTGATACTTGGAGCTGTTAATCTAATCAATTCACAACCTGCTTCAACCATTCTTTTAATTTGGGCTACAGAACCTTCAGTATCCATGGTATCTGTGGTGGTCATGCTTTGAATTCTAATAGGGAAATTACTTCCCATATAAAGATCACCGATTTTTACATCGATGGTTTTTCTTCTTTTGTATTCAACCAAACTTTGGCAGTAAGTACTCATTTTCATTTCATTAATTGATATCGCCTGCTAGTGGACGCATAATAATCTCTTCAACATTTGTTGAATAAGAAAGTTCTTGAACGGTTGAAATAATTTTAGCTACATCTTCAGCAGGCATAAATCTTTCCTCTGGTAAATCTGATCCTGCCCAACTATTTGTTAAAGTAGCTCCAGGTAATACAGAGCTTACTTTTATTTGGAATGATTTTAATTCTTCTCTTAGAACCTTACTCATTCCTAACATGGCAAATTTACTGATGCAGTATGAACCTCCATTGGTATAAGCAGTTATACTAGCTGTTGAACAAATATTGAATATATGTCCGCTCTTATTTTGTTTCATCACCGGAACAATAGCTCTGGTTAAGTGATAAGCACTTGCCAAGTTGGTGTTTATTTGTAATTCAAAAGCACCTTCCTCCTCTTCACAAATGCTACCAGGTTTAAAAACACCGGCATTGTTAACCAATACATCAATGTTTCCAAATTCTTTTACGACATCAGCTGCAAAGATTTTTAATAAATCAATATTCGAAACATCACAAACTTCCATAAAAAATTGCTGTTGAGGGTAATTGGTACTTAACTCGGTAAAAAGCGCAGTCAGCTCTTCTTTATTTCTAGCGCAGCCAGCTACTTGAAAGCCCTTGGCTGCAAATTCCCGTACAATTGCTAATCCAATTCCTTTTGTACAGCCTGTAACTAATATCGTTTTTTTGCTCATCTCTGCAAATTTATCTGAATGTGCTGTATTTCCTTGTTTAAAATTTAATCCAAGATTTTCAACCTCAAATTCAAAATTCTTTAGTTAATTTGGAACTTATAGCAATCAGCTAATACTTAGATTGCCAAGATTATTTAGTATATGAAGTATTTAAGTCAGTTTGGACATTATATTTTATTCCTTAAAAAGAGCATAGGTAAACCAGAGAAGTTTAAGATTTTCTGGGAATTGTTCGTAAGGGATTTGTATAAAATGGGTAACGATTCATTTGGAATTGTATCAATTATCTCTCTGTTTATCGGAGCCGTTGCTGTCATTCAAATCGGTTACCAACTCATAGGAAGTTTAGTGCCCATGTATGTTTTGGGAAGAATTGTGAGGGATTCAAATATTCTAGAATTTTCTCCAACAGTTACCGCATTGGTTATGGCTGGAAAAATAGGAGGGAATATTGCTTCTGAGATTGGGACCATGAAAGTAAGTGAGCAAATAGATGCGCTTGAAATTATGGGTGTGAATGCTGCCAAATATGTAGTACTTCCTAAATTGGTTGCAGCATTAATTGCTATTCCTGCATTGGTAGTGTATTCTATGTTTCTATCGAATTTGGGTGGAATTATTTCTGTTTCGCTTTCAGGTGTTGTAACGGTGGATGGATATTTAACGGGCTTGCGAATGGATTTCGATGGCTTTTCTATTACTT
>JBMLPO010000400.1:0-12121 GCA_049242065.1 Bacteroidia bacterium | reverse complement strand
CTCTAATTTTTGCAAGTCTCATTTTTAACCATTCTCTATCATAAGTACGGTTCATCAATTTTAAGACTCTGCTATTTCCTGATTGAATAGGGTAATGAATATAGTTACAGATATTATCATATTTTTTTATGGTATACAAAACCTCATCAGTAATATCTTTTGGATGAGAACTACTGAATCTGATTCTGAAATCAGGAGCTATCAATGCAACTTTTTCTAATAGTTGAGCAAAATTACAAATGATATTGCCATCAGCGTCTTCCTCTTTGTATGAGTCAACATTCTGACCTAATAAAGTTACTTCTTTGTAACCAGCTTGGTACAAATCACGCGCCTCTTTCAAAATGGATTCAGCAGGTCTGCTTCTTTCTCTTCCTCTCGTAAAAGGCACTACACAAAACGAACACATATTATCACAACCACGCATGATGCTGATAAATGCAGTTACGCCATTTGAACTTAATCTTACAGGAGTAATTTCTGCGTAGGTCTCCTCTCTAGATAGCAACACATTCACTGCTTTCTGTCCTTCTTCTACTTGGGTAATCAATTGTGGAATATCCCTGTAAGCATCTGGTCCTACTACAATATCAATGATTTGCTCCTTTTCGAGTAATTGTGTTTTTAAACGTTCGGCCATGCAGCCCAATACACCCACAATCAAACCTGGATTGGTTTTTTTATAGTGTTTGATTTCTTTAATTCTTCCCCAAACATGGGCCTCTGCATTGTCTCTAATTGAACAAGTATTTACAAATACCACATCTGCTTCTTGAATGTTCTGCGTAGTTTTAAAACCCTTGTCTCCCATAATGGAAGCTACAACTTCACTGTCTGCAAGATTCATTGCACATCCATATGTTTCAATATACAAGTTTCTGGTTGCCGTTTCCGGCGCTTTATCGGCGATCACTCCTCTCATGAATTGAATTTTTTGGATTACAAATATAAGGATATTTCTGACAGAGTGGCAGTGAAATTGTTAGTTTTGGCAATATTTTAACCTGATAATGAATAAGAAATTGTTTTTGAGTTTTTAGCAGTTGATCAGCTTCAAGCATTCAAATTAGATTTCAATTAAACGAATTGATTCTTTTTGCAGATATTGCACAGCAAACAAAAAGGTGTCTATGAAAGTACTAATTACCGGAAGTAATGGATTATTGGGTCAGAAATTGGTAGACTTATACAAATCCAATCCTTCAGTTGAATTAATAGCTACAGCAAGGGGTGCAGACCGTTATCCCAATAAAACGGGCTATACTTATGCTTCTTTAGATATCACACAAAAAAGTGAGGTTGATGCTGTTTTAGATTTATATAAGCCTGAGGTAGTCATCAATACAGCAGCCATGACCAATGTGGATGCTTGTGAATCTGAAAGAGAAGCTTGTGATGCATTGAATGTGCTGGCAGTTGATTTTTTGGTTGAAGCTTGTAATAGAATCAATGCGCATTTTGTGCATGTATCAACCGATTTTATTTTCGATGGAACCCATGGTCCATTAACCGAAGAAGAGAAACCTACTCCAATCAGTTATTATGGTTTGTCTAAAGTGAAGGCGGAAGAAATTGTTCAATCTAAGTCAAAGAGCTGGGCTATTGCCAGAACCGTTTTGGTGTATGGGATTGTAAGCGATATGAGTAGAAGTAATATTGTACTTTGGGCCAAAGGAGCATTAGAGTCGGGCAAATCCATCAATGTAGTTGCAGACCAATTTAGAACACCAACCTTGGCTGAGGATTTGGCTCAAGGTTGTGCCTTAATTGCACAACAAAAGGCTTCTGGGATTTTTAATATCTCAGGGAAGAATTTTATGAGTGTATACGACTTGGTAGTACAAGTAGCAGATTTCTGGAATCTAGATAAAAGTTTACTTCACTTATCGAGCAGTGAAGGTATTAAACAACCCGCTAAACGTCCACCAATTACGGGCTTTAGATTAGACAAGGCAATGAAGGTTTTGGGATATAACCCTAAATCATTTCAGGAAGGCCTTAAATTGCTCGATGAACAACTAAAAATTGCTAAATCATGAATTATTTAATATTGCTCACAGAGCCCGCAGAACCTGCAAGTTTCACATTTTGGTTTCTTACAGAAGCCTTTTTTGGTTTGGTTGTTTTTGCTCTTTTGTATTTTTTCATTGTAAAAAATCCCAAAATCAATAAACCTCCCACAAATCGAGATGAAAACGAAAATTAAATCATGGATTGAATCTTATTTTTATTTCAACAAATTAGAGCAGCAAGGAATATTCCTGCTGCTCTTTTTTATTTTACTCAGCTTCCTATTTAAAATTTCTTTACCCTTTTTTTGGAAGCCTGCAGCCCTACAGGTTACTTTTATTCAGGCAGAAATTCCTCATCAAGAAAAGAAGAAACCAATACCACAGCAATCGTTTTTTATTACTTCAGATTCAACTCAGTTCACTAAACCCAAAAAGAAAATACCTCAAACACTGAATTTAAATACTGCTGATAGTTTAGACATATTAGCTCTGTATAAAATTGGTCCAGGTTTAACATCCAAAATAATTCAGTATAGAAAGAAACTTGGTGGCTTTGTGAGTTTGCAGCAGTTAACAGAAATCTATGGTTTTCAAGAGGACTTATTATATGATTTAGAAGGGAAATTATGGATAGAACCAGCTGATGTAAAAAAAATGAACCTCAATACAGTCGGTTTTGATGAACTCAAAACGCATCCTTACTTTAAATTTACATTGTCAAAACAAATTTTAAATTACAGGCAAGTTCATGGATTATTCAAGCAAATAGAGGATTTGAAAAATATTAAATCAGTAAATGATTCTATTTTTAATTTAATAAAACCATATGTATTTGTTGATTAGGAAAAAATGCAAAATATCTTCATCGTTTTTTAATGTCTAAGTAGGATATTGCGGGTCAAACCGAAAACCAACCATATGAATTTCGACCAAACTGAAAACCAAAGAATGATTGCGCAAATGGTGCGTGATTTTGCAGAAAAAAATGTTCGTCCACATGTAATGGAATGGGATGAAGCTCAATTTTTTCCCAGAGAAATGTTTCGTGAAATGGGAAAGTTAGGCCTTTTAGGTGTATTAGTTCCTGAAGAATATGGAGGATCTGGATTGGGGTATTTTGAATATGTTACGGCCATTGTAGAATTGTCTAAAGTATGTGGTTCTGTTGGCTTAAGTATGGCTGCACATAATTCATTGTGCACTGGACATATTATGTATTTTGGAAATGAAGAGCAGAAGAAAAAATGGCTTCCTAAATTAGCTACAGGTGAATGGATGGGTGCTTGGGGTTTAACTGAAGCAAATACCGGAAGTGATGCGATGCGTATGCAATGTGTAGCGAAAAAAGATGGCAATCATTGGGTATTAAATGGTACTAAGAATTGGATTACACATGGTATCACTGGTGATGTGGCAGTTGTATTAGCAAGAACTGGTGAATTATTAGACTCTAATGGAATCACTGCGTTTGTGGTTGAAAGAGGAACGCCTGGCTTCAAAGGTGGTAAGAAAGAGAATAAACTGGGAATGCGTGCTTCAGAAACTGCTGAATTAATTTTTGAAGATTGCAGAATTCCAGAAGAAAATGTTTTAGGAGAAGTTGGAGATGGATTCAAACAAGCCATGAAGATTTTAGATGGTGGAAGAATTTCTATTGCATCATTATCATTGGGTATTGCAAAAGGTGCTTATGAAGCGGCTTTGAAATACTCAAAAGAACGCCATCAGTTTGGTCAACCTATCTCAAATTTCCAAGGAATAGCCTTTAAATTGGCAGATATGGCAACCAGAATTGAAGCAGCAGAATTATTAACCCTACAAGCTGCGGATAGAAAGAACAAAGGTCTAAGTGTAAATAAAGAAGGTGCTTTTGCTAAGTATTATGCAAGTGAAGTGGCTGTTTGGGCTTCAACAGAAGCGGTACAAATTTTTGGTGGATATGGTTATACAAAAGATTTCCCAGTTGAAAAATTCTACCGTGATTCTAAATTGTGTACAATAGGAGAGGGGACTAGCGAAATCCAAAAATTGGTTATCTCTAGAAGTATTTTAAAATAACAAAAGTTTATTCCATATAAATAGCAACGGCGAACCGAAGGTTCGCCGTTGCTGCTTATAATCTAATTAAGATTGGTAGTCAAATTCAAATAATACAGCCAAGTGTTTTTTGAGTTTTTCTTTAACTTCTTCCATATCCACTTTTCTTCCTAATTCTCTTTCCATAGATGTTACATCTTTATCATCTATGCCGCAAGGAATAATGTTTTTAAAATAAGCTAAATCTGAATTGATATTGAATGCCAAACCGTGCATGGTTACCCATCTGCTGCACCTTACACCCATAGCACATATTTTTCTAGCTTTTTCATTGTCTGCGTCTAACCAAACGCCTGTATAGCCTTCGTACCTTCCTGCTTCAATTCCATATTCCGCCAAGGTCATGATGATGGCTTCCTCTAAGGTTCTTAAATACCGGTGTATGTCTGTGAAAAATTGTTCTAAATCAAAAATTGGATAAGCAACTAATTGTCCTGGGCCATGATAGGTAATATCACCGCCTCTGTTGATTGGGTAGAAAACGGCATTCGCTTTTTTCAAACCTTCTTCATCCAATAATAAATTCGATAATTCTCCACTTTTCCCAAGGGTATACACATGCGGATGCTCACAAAAAATAAGGGAGTTCTTGAGCAGTGTTTTTTGTGATGAATCTAATTCTCTTTCTAAAAGTTTGGTATCAACCATTCCTTTAAAAATCTCTTCCTGTCGATCCCAGGCCAATTGATAGTCTGTAAGTCCCCAATCAGTAAACCATACTTTTTTAGTCATGGTATTATTTATAAATATCCTTCAACTCCACAGATTTTTCTTCTTTTTTGCGCATTTTCATGTTCAGTAATTCAACGCCAATTGAGAATGCCATGGCAAAATAAACATAGGCTTTTAGGTTGAATTTTTCTGCCATTTCATGGTTCCATCCTTCAATAATTAGCATGATACCAATCACCAATAAAAATGCAAGAGCGAGTAATTTTACACTTGGATGTTTATTGATGAACTCTGCAATATACCCCGAGAAAAATAACATGATGATCATAGATATGACCACAGCAAGTATCATGATGGGTAGGTCTTGTGCCAATCCAACTGCGGTGATAATAGAATCAAATGAAAATACGATATCAATAACAATAACTTGAAATACAACATTCCAGAATTTTGCTAGAATATTTTTACTTTGTTCTTCTCCACCATCTTCTAATAATTCGAAAATTTCAAGGGTACTTTTGTACAATAGAAATAATCCTCCTCCTAGCAATACAATATCTCTCACCGTGATTGGATGATCCATAATAGTAAATACAGCATTTTGCGGACTGTTTACAATATGAGATAAAAAACTCAACAAAATGATTCGAATAAACAATGCGAGAAAAATACCAAGTCTTCTCGCTTTTTGTTGATCCAATTTTGGAAGTTTACCTGTTACCAATGAAATGAAAATAACGTTGTCGATTCCCAACACAATTTCCATTACAGTTAATGTTACTAAAGAAAGCCAAGCTTCTGGACGACTAAATAATTCAATCATTGTAGAAAATTTCCGGCTGCAAAAATAAGCAATTTTACTGAGCTTTCATGTTTATACATTTATTCTCAATAAGTTGCTTAATATCAGCTATTTCTGATGGTTTTTTCCAGATAATCTCATTGTCTTTTTTAAACCAGGTTAGTTGCCTTTTGGCATAATTCCTACTGTGTTGTTTGATTTTATCGATGGCATGTGCTAGAGTACAACGACCATCAAAGTACTCAAAAAGTTCTTGGTAACCTACAGTTTGAAGTGAGTTGAGGTGTTGTAAATGATGGAATGATTTAGCTTCTTGTTCAAGGCCTAATTGCATCATTTGATCTACTCTTAAGTTGATCCGATTATAAAGTAATTCGCGGTCCCAATCGAGTCCAATTTTAATGCAGGTAAATGGTCTTTGTTTTTTTGTTGATGTGAGTACCACTCCTTGTAAACTCATTTCAATGGCACGCATCAATCTCTGAGGATTTTGGATGTCTATTTCTTGGTATTTTTTGGGGTTGATTTTGAACAATCTATCTTGTAAATATTCAATTCCATTCAGTTGATAGTTTTCATCAAGTTCTTTTCTCAAATTCAAATCTGCAGGAGGCATATCATCTAATCCTTCTGTAAGGGCTTTTACAAATAAACCAGAACCTCCCGTTGCAATAAGGATTGGGTGTTTTGCGAATAATTTCTCACATAATTGAAGTGCATCTCTTTCATAATCGCCAGCAGAATAATATTCTTCTGGATTGAGAAAGTCTATAAAATGGTGTGGAGCTGCACTTAATTCTTCTTTGTTAGGTTTGGCTGTACCAATATCCATTCCTTTATAAAATTGGCGCGAATCTGTAGAAAGGATTTCAGTGTTAAAATACTTAGCAAGCTCAATAGAAAGTGCTGTTTTACCAGAGGCAGTTGGACCTAAAATAAGTATAAGAAATTTGGCTGATTCAGACATTGTTTTGCACATTTGAAATGGGTGTGCGTTTGAACTCAAATGTAACTTAGGGAAACGAATTAATCAATCACTAAAATCCCTTTAAGCGGAGACGAGTTGGGTGGTTATTGTGAAGGTGGGGTTATAGGGTGGGCTTTCTGTTCTCTGTCATTTTGCTTTCTGTTGTCTCAAGTATTTACTAAACACATTTATATAATTGTTGTCAAATTGAGCAATTGTGATTTTGTCAAATGTTATTTTTGTTAGTTCAGTGTCTATTATACCTTTTGCATTGAAATACTTAATATATACAGCAGATTTAGTTGTTTTAATTATTGGTCCGATGTCAAATGTTTTATCCTCCGGGTCTTCATTTTCAATTATAACATTGTAACCTGCTTTTTTTATTGTCCTGAAAATAGTAGTCCAATTTGTTAAGTCAATATTATGCTTCTTTTTAACATTGTCAGTTTGGTTTTCCCAGTCCATAATTTTATTGTAGTATTTGTCATTATTGTTAAATCGAATTTGAACAATTGTCGAGATGTGAAATACCAAATATCCTGATACTTTAAAATCGTCAGATTCTAACATTAAAATAAAGTCTTGTGAGTTGTCAACTATATAACCATTGTTGTATTCAAAAGTGTCAATTGCAACTTGTCTTTTAACTTTACAAAATTTCTTATTTTCAAGATGAAATTTTATTTGTTGTCGAATTTTCATAGCCTTGCTTATAACTCACAAATATGAGAAAAAAAAAGAGTTGTAATTTCTTACAACTCTTTTTCAAAGAATCAAATCATTTTTATTGGCCTGTAACAGCAAAGAATGCTCTGCCTATTACTTTATTTCCATTCATCAATATCACATGGTATTTACCAGCATCAATTGATAGATTTTTGAATTCAATACTGTTCTCAAATCTTAAATCATGTGATTGGTGATAAACAGCTCTTCCTAACATATCTACAATTTGAACATCCACATCTTTGTATTGTGCCATTTCAGCCATACTTAATGTAAAACTTCCTGTGTTTGGATTTGGATATAAATTCAGGTTCATGTTGTTCGCATTTACTGAAGATATGCCACTTACAGCTGAACCTGCTGCTTTTATTTCACTTTGTTTTCCTACTTCGCCTGGTAATTCATCTTGGGTAACTACTGATAAGCCTGAGCAAGGTAAATCAACAACAGTTACATACATGCTTGCACTGCCAGGACAGCCATTCATTGATACCGCATTCAATGTTACTTGGTAAGTGCCAGGACTTGCATAGGTTTTTCCATAATGGAAGGTTGAAGTTGATGTAGTTCCATCTCCAAAATTCCAAGTATATCCATTGTTTACCCATCCCCATCCAATAAAGTAAGTTGAATTTGAAAAGTCGAAACGGTTATTGCTGATACATTGTGTAGCCAATGGTGTGCTGAACTGAACAATTGGTCCGCTATGTCCAACCGATGAATTTACATTCTGACTATAAGTAGTTGAGCAAACTCCATCATTGACAGTGAGAGAAACTAAATAAGTTCCAGGGTAATTGTAAGTCACACTTGGTGAACTAGAAGTAGAGGTACTTCCATTTCCAAAATCCCAGAAATAACTAGCTACTCCACCAGATACACTAGAGGTATTGGTAAATGCATGAATATTGGTACAAGAGTTTTCTGTTGAATTGACAGAGAATGATGAGATAGGTGCTTGTGTTGCAGCAACTGCGGCTACAGTAGCTGATTGAGAAACACTGCATCCTGTAGAGTTGGTGGCGGTAAGTGTTACTGTTTTATTACCAGAACTTGCGTAAGCTTTAGTTGGTGATGTTACAGTTGATGTGCTTCCATCTCCAAAATCCCAAACATAGCTTAAGTTTCCATAATCTACACTAGAAGTATTCTCAAATAAGATATTGTTTAAACAAGAAGCTGCCGTAGCGTTAAAACTTACACTTGGAGCAGATCCAACTTCTATTGTTTGGCTATTTGTAGCAATACAACCTTGATTGTTTACGGTAAGGGTCACTAAATAACTTCCTTCATTTGTATATGCAATGCTTGGATTGGCTAAGTTAGAAGTACTTCCATCACCAAAATTCCATGAATAGGTGATTCCTGATCCTGAACTAGAAGTATTTGTAAAACTTACATTTTTTGTACAAGCAGTATAACTTGGAGTAAATGAAGCGGTAGGTGCAGTTCCAACATACAATTGTCTGCTATATTGAGAAGAACATCCAACCGAATTTACAACAGTTAAAGTAATGGTTTTATAACCGGTGCTTGAATAGGTCTTTCCATAAACAAAAGTGTTGGTTGAGGTAGTTCCATCTCCAAAATCCCAATGTGAACTTGGTATCCAACCAGCTCCAATATGAACAGAATTATTAATAAAGCTAAACTGTGCCCCAGCTCCGCATGCACCTGAATTTTCAATGGTAAATGAAGCCAATGGACCATTACCTAAGTTAGTAACTGTAATTGTTGAACTGCTTACAGATTCACAACCAAAATTGTTATAGGCTGTAAGCGTAACGGTATAGGTTCCAGTTGCTAAATAACCTTTGGTAGGGTTCTCAACGTTTGAGGATGTTCCATCTCCAAAATCCCAAAGGTAACTATTGGCATTGCTTGAGGTATTGGTGAAATTATAACCAGTTGCGCATCCACCTGTTGATGAAACGCTAAATGATGAACTTGGTCCACTAGATATTGGATTGCTGATAGTGATATTCTGACTTACAGATGTTGAGCAACCTACAGATGTAATTGCAGTAAGTGTAACTGAATAAGTTCCAGCACCAGAAAATGAATAACTAGGATTCACTGAGCTTGAATTGGCTCCTCCATCATTAAAATCCCAATAGTAGGTGAATGGTCCAGTTCCCGAAGTTGAGTTAACAAAACCAATTCTTGTATTACAACTTTGTTGTGCGCTAGCAGTAAAACTTGGAGTTACGTCTCTGTTCAATTGGAAAGATTTGATTTCATTACTTACACAAATTCCATCAGTAGCTCTGAAAATAATAAAATGAGTTCCATTACTTAAGCTGCTTAAAACAACTGGGAATGAACTGATGGTTTGGAAAGCTCCACTATCTAAAGAATATTCATAAACAGTAGATACTGTTCCATTGCTTGAATTGTTACTTAAGCTTACCGTATTAACACATAAGTCTGCTTGGTTTATTGTAAAGTCTGCATCTATTACACTGCTATTAAAGGCTGTAGCACTAATATTATTTGTTATGCTAGAGGTACAACCAGTAGAAGAAACAGCAGATAAGGTGACATCTACATTTCCGCTAGATGCATAATCATGTGTAGGATTTGTAAGTGTTGAGCTAGCTCCATCTCCAAAGGTCCATGAATAGGTGGCACTGCCAACTGGACTAGTAGTAGAATTGATAAAGCTAATTCTGTTATTGCAATTGTCGGCTGAGCTGGTGAAGCTAACATTAGGTACATTTCCTACTACAACTGTTTCGCTATCTACACTTGAAATAGTTCCACAAGAATTAGATCCGTTGATAGTTAATTTTACATTATAAGATCCTCCACTTGCATAAGTAATGCTTGGATTGGCTAAAGTTGAACTAGTGCCATTTCCAAAATCCCAAGAATAACTTGTAGCATGAACAGATTGATTGGTGAATGATACATTATTAGAACAAGATGCATTGTGTGTGAATGAAGCTACAGGAGCACTTAAAACATCCACATCCATAAATGTTGTATCTGTACAGCCTGTATTGGCATAGGTAATTAAATAAACTCTATAATTTCCTTCTGAGGTATAGGTATAGTCATTATATATGGTCGTCACATTAGAATCCCCATTGCCCCATGTCCATTTATTTCCATTGACATAAGATGGCCAATTGTTTAAAGATGCATTTCTGAAATTAAATGCATTGCCATTCAAACATTGAGAAGTAGGGTAGCTCATTGAAATAATAGCTGTTGGTGCATTCTTAATTTGTCTGGTTATGGTGTTGTTAGAGATACAACCTCTATCGGAAGTAGCTCTAATTGAGATTGGGTAAATAATGTTTGGATAACCTGGGTCTCCCCATTGTAAGGTAGTATTGATTGGATACTCATGTTTGATATCATCTAAAACAGATGTATTGTAGAAGCCTGAACCATCTCCAAAATCCCAACGATAATTAACAATACTTCCTTCATTAATTGTTGAGGCATTGGTGAAAATAACTTTGCTGGTACATAATAACTGGCCATCATTAATTGCAGGATCTCCGCTTATAGTTGAACTAGTTCCTGCAACAATATTTGGCATCGGCCAAACATCAATATAATTGGCTCTTTGAAAACTATCTAAACAACCATGTGTAGTTTGTGCAATTAATGTAATGGTATAATGCCCATCTGCAGTAAATACTTTTGTTGGTGTAGCTCCGCTTCCCAATGAACCATTTCTGAAGTTCCATGTATAACTAGTGCCACTTACTGATGAGCCATCACTTAATGTAGTGCTATTGGTAAAGGTAAAGCTATTGCCACTTAAACATTGTTGTAATGCACTTGAACTTGCAAAGCCTACAATTGGTATTGGTCTTACAATTACATTTCTGTTTGTAGTATTGGTACAACCATTGTTATCTACTAAGTTTAAAGTTACTAAATAAGTTCCTTCATCACCATATACATATCCGTTATATGTTGAATTACTTGCACCGCTTGCGGCTCCAATTCCATCTCCTAAATCCCATGCATAATTAGTTATGTTACTCGTATTGCTGCTTGAAAAATTAAATGAGTTATTTCCTGCATATCCCGCACCATTGATACATTGATCGGCATCGTTAACTAATATTGAAACTGCTGGTATTAAATTGACAGTTAATGTTTGTGTAGCACTAGTTACTGAACAACCTAAATTATTTGTAACTCTTAATGTGTAGTTTCCAGCAAGACTAGAATTTAAGCTGCTTGAATTTCCGCCAATAGGATTGCCATTTCTAGTCCATGAATAATTTGTAATACTAGTTCCATCTCCAACTGTGCTGCTTGAGCCATTAAAATTTGCTGAGCTGCTCGAGCAGATGATATCGTCATTTGGAATAACTGAACTTTCTGTTATAACAAAAACTGGTGTTGGGTTTTCATAAACAGTCGCAGTAGTTGAGCTATTTACTGAACAACCATTAGCATCTGTAATAGTTAAAGTATAAGCACCATCATTTGCGTTTACAGGGGAACTGATGGTTGCATCTTCGGTATTAGCTGTGAATGAATTCGAACCAGCCCACGCATAAGTACTAATAGCAGCATCGCCATCAACAGTAGTAGCATTCAAAGCAATATTTAATCCTTCGCATTTAGGACCATCATTAGAGATAGCTGTGATGCTTGGTTTTTGGTAAACAGTCACAGTAGTTGAGCTATTTACTGAACAACCATTAGCATCTGTAATAGTTAAAGTATAAGCACCATCATTTGCGTTTACTGGGGAACTGATGGTTGCATCTTCGGTGTTAGCAGTGAAAGAATTCGAACCAGCCCAAGCATAAGTAGTGATTGCAGCATCGCCATCAACAGTAGTAGCGTTCAAAGCAATGTTTAAACCTT
>JBMLPO010000399.1:0-7380 GCA_049242065.1 Bacteroidia bacterium | reverse complement strand
AAATTGATGAGCAGGAACTTGCTTGTGAAATCATATGTATTGATGATAACTCAAAGGATTCAATTAAACTGGCAAACATACCTGCTGTTGCATTTTGCGACCAAACTATTCAGTTAAAAAAGAATATCGGACGTTCTGCCATTCGAAACCTATTTTTAGAATATGCTCAATATCCATACTTGCTTTTTTTGGATTGTGATGTAAATATTTCTAATTCTAATTTTCTGCAAAACTATCTGCAATCTATTCAAGGAAAATACAAGGTTGTTTGCGGTGGACATCTTTACAATCAAAAAGAACCAGAAAAAAAGTATTTACTTAAATGGAATTATGGCAGAAAGAGGGAGAGTAAAAGTTTAAAAGAACGACTTAAAAAACCTCAAAAGAGTTTTATGCCAAGTAATTTTGTAATTCAGAAAGATATTCTGATTGAAAATCCTTTTGATACCCGTTTATCTCAATATGGGCATGAAGATACACTCTTTGCATATCACCTTAGTAAAGCTGGAATACAATTCCAACATATTTCAAATACAGTTGAAATTTCCGATTTGGAGTTGAATGAAACTTACCTTGCAAAAACAGAACAAGGCATCTATAATTTGAAAAAAATTTTAGAATTCACTGAATACGATAAACAATTAATAGAAACTGTGAGCCTTTTGAGATTTTATTTTAAAAGCAAAAAAAATGGAAGTTTATTAATATTCAGGGCCTTCTTTAATCTTTTTGATGGCTTAATTAGAAAAAAATTACTCAATGGCAGCACCTCACTTTTTCTATTCGATTTGTTTAAACTTTCAAGATTTATTGAGGTAATGAAAACCGACACAAATCAGATAATCAAGTAGTTTTGATGATTTTCTTGGATTTTTTCAAGTAAACAACTATGTTTGCATAGAAATTAAACAGAGGGGACCGAAAGTCCCCTCTTTTATTAGGTATTTATGCAAGTAATCGAGCAAATTAACAATTGGGGGGTAGAATTCTTACCCGAAAACGTTTATGTAGTTGAGGTTGAATTTAAACCCGGAAGTAAAAAATTATCAGTATTTTTAGATAGTGATGAAGCGCTTACCATTGAACAATGCAGGCAGTTCAACAAAATAATCTCAGAAAAATTAGACGAATTAGATTTTAGTGAACAAGCTTATACTTTAGAAGTGTCATCTCCAGGAGTTGATAAACCATTGAAGTTATTCAGACAATATACAAAACATATTGGCAGAGAATTACAAATTAAGCTCAATTCACAAAGCATTTTAGTTGGAAAACTATTGGCAATTGAAGGGGAAGAAATAAAAATATTATTGAAAGACCCTAAAAAAGCTTACCAGTCAAAAACTCCTACAGAAAAAAATATTAGCTTTTCCGACATTGAAGAAACCAAAGTAATGGTTTCATTTAATTAACCTTTTTAATAAAAATTAAAATTTATAAGTATGCATAGTTCAGGATTGATTGACTCATTTAGTGAGTTCAAAGAATTCAAAAACATTGACCGCGCTACCATGCAGCGTGTGCTTGAAGATGTGTTTCGCGGAATGTTGAGAAAAAAATTCAACAGCGACGAAAACTTCGACGTTATCATTAATGATAAAAGTGGTGACTTAGAAATCTGGCACAACAGAACAATTGTTCATGATGGTGAAGTAGAAGATGTAAATACCCAAATTGCTTATCAGGCAGCATTAAAAATTGAACCTGATTTTGAAATTGGTGAAGATGTAACTTCTGAGGTTGATATTTTAAAGGAATTTGGTCG
Organism: Bacteroidia bacterium; assembly: GCA_049242065.1. Taxonomy (GTDB): domain Bacteria; phylum Bacteroidota; class Bacteroidia; order UKL13-3; family UKL13-3; genus CAISCU01. Next base: position 5,615 of record JBMLPO010000399.1, on the reverse strand, counting down.
TCGTGCAGTTTTGTCAGCTCGTCAAACTTTACTTTCAAAAGTATTGGAACTTGAAAAAGACGAATTGTACAAAAAATACAAAGACCGTGTTGGTGAAATTATTACCGGTGAAGTATATCAAATCTGGAAAAAAGAAATCATGGTATTGGATGATGAAGGCAATGAATTATTGCTTCCAAAACTAGAAATGATTCCTGCCGACCATTACAAAAAAGGTGATGCCATTCGCTCTGTTGTTTACAAAGTAGAAATGCATAATGGAACTCCAAGAATCATTTTATCAAGAACATCTCCTGTTTTCTTAGAAAGATTATTCGAACAAGAAGTTCCGGAAATTATTGATGGATTGATTAGCATTAAGAAAATTGTTCGTGAACCGGGTGAAAGAGCTAAGGTTGCTGTAGAAAGTTACGACGATAGAATTGATCCGGTTGGAGCATGTGTTGGTATGAAAGGTTCAAGAATTCACGGAATTGTAAGAGAATTAAGAAACGAAAATATTGACGTTATTAATTATACAACCAATCCTTCATTATTGGTACAAAGAGCACTTAGTCCAGCTAAAATCTCTAGCATCAAAATTGAAGAAGACCGTAAACGTGTTGCAGTTACTATTAAAGCTGACCAGGTTTCTTTGGCAATTGGAAAAGGTGGACATAATATCAAATTAGCAGGAAAACTTGCTGGTTATGAGATAGATGTATACAGAGAAGCAGAACAAGAAGAGGAAGATATTGACTTAGAAGAATTCAGCGATGAAATTGATAGCTGGATTATTGACGAATTAAAAGGAATTGGTTGCGATACAGCAAAAAGTGTATTAGCACTTCCGGTTGAAGATTTAGTGAGAAGAACTGAATTAGAGGAAGAAACCGTACTGGAAGTTCGTCGTATTCTGGAAGCAGAATTCGAATAGGCCTAAAAAATGAAACAATTTATGTAAGCGAAAGCAACATATTTTATAAAAAAAAGGCCTGTCTTTACTGGTATTTTGCAACAAATGTTACAGATTACCATGTATTTTCAGGCCTTTTAATTGATAATCGAGGAATAACCACGATATTTGCAGCTAATTTAAGAGCATCAGCGCATAATGAGCGAAACAGCCGGAACAAAACGATTAAACGCCGTAGTAAAAGAACTGAATGTGGGAATGACCACACTGGTAGATTTTTTGGGCAAAAAAGGGCATGTCATTGAGGCAAAACCTACAACCAAATTAACTGAAGACCAGTACAATATCCTGCTATCAGAGTACTCTTCTGAAATGAAGGTAAGACAGGAAGCCAACAAATTGGGTAAAGAACGCAATAAACCTAAAGATGTTGTGCATGAAATTGCAAAACCTAAACCAACTGTGGTTGAGGAAGAAGAGGAAGAAGAAGAAAGAATCCTGATTAAGTCTGGATTGGTAAACACTGCCAAAAAAGCTGAGGAAACAAAACCTCAGCCTGAGGAGTCTTCGCCTAAAGTAGAAATTCCAACTCCTCCTGTTGCAGAAGTTCAGGCACCAATTATAGAAGAAAAGGCAGCACCTGTAGTTGAACCTGCTCCTACTCCAAGCCCAGAGTTGGAAGCAGAAAAAGACGATTCCCAAACCTTTAAGGTGGTAGGAAAAATTGATTTAGATGCCTTAAAAAAGCCAAAATCAAAAGGAAAGAAAGAAGAAAAAAAGACTGAGGAGCCAGTAAAGGAAGTTATCAAAACTGAGCCAAAAGCAGAACCTGTTGCTGAGGTTAAAGTGGAAAAACCAGAGCCAACTCCTGTTGAAAAAATAAAGGAACCTGAAACTCCAAAAGTTGAAGCAACTAAACTTGAACCAACTGTAGAGGAAACATCTGCTCCAGCTGAAGAAGAAACCAAAGCGTTTGAAACCAAATACGAAAAGCTGGAAGGCTTAAAAGTAATGGGTAAAATTGAACTCAGAGTTGATCCTCCTAAAAAGGCTCAGCCTGTTGCTTCAAGCGATAATTTAGACCAGAAAAAGAAACGTAAACGCAAACCAATTCCTGGACAAAACCAAGGTGGAAACAACCAAGGTAATAACCAAGGAAACAATAACCAAGGTGGCGGAAATAACCAAGGTTCTTATAATCGCGGACAAGGTGGTAATAACCAAGGCGGTCAAAACCGTGGACCTGGTGGAAATAATCAAGGTGGTCAAAACCGCGGTCCTGGTGGAAACAACCAAGGCGGTCAAAACCGTGGACCTGGTGGAAATTTCAATCGTGGAGGAAATAACTTCAATAGAGGAAACAACAACCCTCCTGAAAAAACCGAGGTTAGCGAAAAAGAAATTCAGGATAAATTGAAAGCCACATTGGCTAGATTGAATCCAGGAAGTAAAAATCCAAATATTGGAGCTGTTCGTTCTAAAATCCGTAAACAAAAACGTGATCACCAAGCTGCAGAAAGAGAAGAAGCAGCATTTGCAGAACAACAAGAACAAAACAAACTGAAGGTAACAGAATTCGTAACTGCCAATGAGTTGGCAAAAATGATGAACCTTCAAATCACTCAAATCATTTCAGCTTGTATGAGCTTAGGAATGATGGTATCGATAAACCAGCGTTTAGATGCTGAAACCATTGCTATTGTTGCTGAGGAATTTGGATACGAAGTAGAATTTGTATCAGCTGATGTTCAAGAAGCAGTTGAAGAAGAAATAGATGATCCTGCAACATTATTGCCTCGTGCACCTATTGTTACGGTGATGGGACACGTTGACCATGGTAAAACATCTTTACTTGACTTTATTAGAAAAGCAAACGTAATCAGTGGTGAAGCTGGTGGTATTACGCAGCATATTGGTGCGTATGAGGTAAAACTAGAAAGTGGCAAAAAAATCACCTTCCTCGATACTCCAGGTCACGAAGCATTTACTGCAATGCGTGCTCGTGGTGCGAAAATTACGGATATTGTAATCATTGTGATTGCAGCTGATGACAGTGTAATGCCTCAAACAAAAGAAGCGATTTCACACGCTCAGGCTGCTGGTGTACCAATTGTATTTGCCATCAATAAAATTGACCGTGAAGGAGCTAATCCTGATAAAATACGTGAGCAATTATCTGCCATGAATATCTTGGTGGAAGAGTGGGGTGGAAAATACCAGTGCCAGGAAATTTCAGCTAAAAAAGGCTTAAACATTGATTTATTATTAGAGAAGGTTTTACTCGAGGCAGAAATGCTTGAATTAAAAGCCAATCCAAATAAACGTGCTATTGGTAGTGTAATTGAATCTACCTTAGACAAAGGACGTGGTATTGTTACTACTGTCATGGTGCAAAGCGGAACCATGCAAGTTGGAGATCCTTTACTTGCTGGTGTATATAGTGGAAAAGTAAAAGCCATGTTCGATGAGCGTGGTAAAAAAATGGCCAAAGCCGGACCAAGTACACCTGTAGTTATTCTCGGATTTGATGGGGCTCCACAAGCTGGTGACAAGTTTATTGTTACCAAAAACGATCAAGAAGCTAGAGAAATCTCAACCAAACGTCAACAATTACAACGCGAACAAGGAATTCGTACTCATAAACACATTACCCTTGATGAAATTGGTCGTCGTTTAGCGATTGGTAATTTCAAAGAGTTAAAAGTTATTGTTAAAGGTGACGTGGATGGTTCAGTGGAAGCATTGGCAGATTCATTGATTAAACAATCTACTGAAGAAGTACAAGTAACTGTAATCTATAAAGGAGTTGGACAAATTTCTGAAAGTGATGTCATGTTAGCTTCTGCTTCAGATGCAATCATTGTAGGATTCCAAGTAAGACCTAGTCCACAAGCTAGAAAATTGGCAGAAACAGAATCAATTGATATCAGATTATACTCAATCATTTACAAAGCAATTGAGGAAATTAAAGGTGCGATTGAAGGATTATTGGCTCCGAAAATGGAAGAGAAAATCCTTGGTAATGCAGAAATCAGAGAAGTTTACAAAATCACAAAAGTGGGCGCTGTTGCAGGTTGTATGGTTACCGATGGTAAAATTCCAAGCAAATCTAAAGTGCGCTTAATTAGAGATGGTGTAGTTGTATACTCTGGTAACTTATCTTCATTAAAACGTTTCAAAGACGATGTAAAAGAAGTGAGCAGCGGATACGATTGCGGATTGACAATTAATAATTACAACGACTTACGAATTGGTGATTTTGTTGAAGCCTATGATGAGGTTGAAGTAAAAAGAACATTGAAATAATAGAGTCATCTATACAATTAGAAATCCTGCTTCGGCAGGATTTTTTGTGTTTATGTCTTTAACTAAAGTACCATTCATCTGCTCATAAGTATAATCAAATTGATTTGTTGGAATAAACCACATAACGATAAAATTAAAGGTAACATCTAATTTCAAAATAGTTTAGTTCATCAACTATTTATTAAAAACCTCAACTAACAAAAAGAGGCTGATTCATCAATAGAATCAACCTCTTTCAACAAAAAATATACACCTTATATTTCTATGCAATTGGGTTTACTTAGCTAGTATTACTTTCTTAGTTTGGAACTGTTTTCCATCACTAATCCTAATCATATACTCTCCAGATTCTAGCTGACTTACATCAAAATAAGAAATGGTAGAACCTTGGTATAGATAGCTAGTCTGAATCATACGTCCATTCAAATCATATAATTCAACTACTAAATCTTTTGAGATTAATCCTGATTGTTGAACTGCAATGATATCACTAGATGGATTAGGAAAAACTGATACTTCCAACAAATTAGAATTCACTGACTCTATTCCTGTAGCGGAACCTGTGTAAATACTCACTGCTTCAGTAATTGAAGTAACTTTAGCAGCACTTTTCACTCCATAAAAAGTTGGACCCACTGCATATGGATAAGCAGAATTCCAATTGGCATCTACAGTTGCAAAGTAACAATAGATTCCATTCGGATATTCAGGTGTAATGCAAAACCTACCATTGTGTTCATCTAAATAATCGGGCGTAGATTCAGTGGTTGCAGTATACTCATAATCTTCCCTAAAATAACCTAAAGGATAAGTAGTACTAACTGCAGGACCATCACTTACATCTGTTCCATTTGCTAAATGAGTTCTTACAGTGATATTCCGTAATGAATAACTAGATTTCATACGAACAATTCCTCCTGTGCCATCTGTATTTTTATAAGCATACGCACCATAAATTGGAAAACCATCATAAGCAAAACCAATCAAAGGAGAATGTTTGGTAGAATCAATTACATATAAACCATCGGCATCATATAAGTTACAAACCGTTGATATCACATTTAAATCTAATTTAAAAGCACTTGGGTTTTGATGATGATGGTAATTTCCCATTGCAGGATGACCCTTTGCACAATCGAATCCAGCACGTTCTGCTACAATCGCATCACGATTCCAAATACCATCGCCCATTCCACCTGATGGACCTCCAGCAATTGTTCCCGTAGAACTTTTCCAAGAAACGCCATCTCTATAATCAAATAAAGCAACACCATTGATAAAAATTCCAATATTCCCTCCTGTGGTTGCAGTGGGTGTACCTGTATTTTTACTTGGATTTAAAGGGAACTTAAATATCGCATTCTGACTGGTTGTAAGCGATGGGTTATTATCGAGAAATGGGCCTGTTACATAA
>JBMLPO010000398.1:0-9503 GCA_049242065.1 Bacteroidia bacterium | reverse complement strand
CTTTCTTCTGTCGTTATCGGATGGGCACGTGAACAGCAAGGCTGCTTTATAGGGTAATATTTGAGTATAAAAACTATTGAGATAATTGTAAAAAGTAATACTATCAATATTTGAAACACTCTCATTGGTTCCCAATGAAACCACAATTAATTCTGGTTTAAGTACAGATAGTTCTTTAAAGAAGTTTTCTTGTTGAATATAATCGCTGAATTCAGCCCCATTTACACCAATTGAATGGTAATAAACACCAGGTTTGTTTTTCTTTAATAAGATACCTTTTAATTCAAATTCAATGCTGGTTTTATCCAGACTAAAATTCACTAATTCAATGGGGTAGTTTGAAATGAATGTTTGGTGTTTTAAATCCTGAATAAGTGTATCTTTTATCATCAACAATGAACTCCCTTCCATGTCGGTTAAACTGATTCTGGCATCACCTTTTGTGATGAGTTCTAATTCTGTGAATCCTTTGCTTATTTCGCTTGAATCATCCTTAAACTTCAATTGAAATCCACAAGTAGAATTGCTAATTAATTGCAATTGAATAGCAGGAATTCCTAAGGCATCATATTCTTTTGCTTTTACAATTTTTAGGTTCGACCAAATGCAATTGTTTGCATGAAACTTGGCATCAGAATGACCGTTTGTTTTTGCAAATGCATAAGGAAAAACCAAACCTCTTCCTGCATTTCCGTATTCATGTTGAAATAATTTTCTCAGTTTTCCTGTAAAGAAATCAGCTTGAATATGGGAATCTCCGATATGAACTATTGAATGAGAGTTTAAACTATCATCCTGCAGTTTATTCAGAAAATCTATCAAATTGGTAGGATTTTGGATTTGATTTTTTTCAAAATTGATAAATGAATATTCAGTCTGAGAAAAGCCATTTATGGCCCAAAAGAAACAAATAAGCAGAGCAAGGAATTTATTTAAACTGTGCATAGAAAGATTTCATAATTGATTGATGAATGAGGCGACCAACTTTTGCTGCTCCGCTGTTATTAAAATGGGTATAATCTTTATACGCAAGAATAGGTTTCTTTTCAGCCCATCTGGCAATGGTTCCTTCGCCTCCCATGGTTTCATATAGATTTAAAAATGCGCAATCGTTGGCAAAAGCCAATTCTTTTTGTACTTTAATCAGTGCAGCTACACCGGGGGCTGTTATGTATTTTCCGTTCTTTCTATAAGCCTTATCTGCACTGCCAATTAAAAGTATACAAGTATTTGGGAATTGTTTTCTTAGGTACTTGATGGTTTTATTCATATTCTTTTGGTACCAGGAGAAATCTATGTTTTCTGGTTTGTATAAAAGGTTTGGACCATAATGCAGAACCAATAAATCAAGACTTCTTTTTTCCTGCATTGAACTAATAAAATCGGGACTCATTTTATTGAGTTCCAATCCTGAAATTCCCCTAAACGAATAGTTGTCGAGTATGAGGCCTGAATCACTTTCAAATACACAGCCATAAATGGGAGTAGAAGGATGTGTTTGGAATTGAAGTTTGATCGCTTTGCTTTTATCTTTTAGATTGATTTGAATTTGGTTAAAATCTGAATTGCCTGTTAAAGGAAGTTGGACCTCATTATGATAAACAGCATCCTTAGCTTGAGTTTTTCCATATAAAAGCCAAATGTTTTCAAACTGATTTAAATGTTTGGTTTTTACAACTCCGTATCTTACCCATGAACTCGCATTTGCATAAAAGTTATGACCAGAAAAAGGGAGTGTTATTTTACTCTTTTTATCGAGGAAACTCAGCTCCTTCCAATCTTTTGAGAATTCATGTTGAATGGTTTGTCGGAAACCAGCAACAACAGAAGTGATTGGTACAAATCCTACACCATTTCCTCCAAAATAATCCTGCAAAGATTCGCGTATTTCTGAAGTAATTAAATCTCCCTCAATCATTGAATCTCCAAAATATCCGATTCTAATTTTCTTCCTTTTTTTTCTTTTTAGTTCTTTTAGTTTTCTGGAGAATTCTTGAATGCTATTTGGATTTTGCGGGTCGATATCTGATAGGATATTACCATTTTCAGCGCTATTTATTTTGTGGTAAGCTGAATGGGTTTTGCTGGAATCACTTAAGTTTTCAGCGGTAATTTTATCATATTTTATCGGATTAATTTCTTTGAGTTCACTGAATAAATCAAATCGTTTTAACCCAAATTCTTCAGATAGAAAAGCAGGATTGAATAGAGAGATGAAGCCTAAAAAGAGAACCGTGTAAAGTATAATTTTAAACGGTTTGGAGTTTTGTTGAGAAGGCATTGAATGTTAGATATTGTATCTGTCTAATCTATATTTTCTAATGATGGATAAAATTCTTGTAACCCATTTTCTACGCGCAGCTGCATAGGTTTTGCTGATGTGTTTAAGCCAAAGCGCATCAGGCCTTCTGTTCTTGAGTTTAGCATAATAGGTTTTGGAGCATACAACGCGACAGAAGTCTCGATATGATGCAGAATCTGTGTCATATTGTTTATAATGTGATTTGTAGGGGATGCCGTTGGCTCTTAGTTGGTTTCTACCAATAATACCAAAATGGTTTTTCAAAAGAACACAATTTTTTGAATTACCAAAACCTGATTCTACAATTGCTACGCCCAATATAACTGATGCCGGTATGCCTGTTTCTTTTTTGAGATTCATTGCAATGGGTGCAAAAGAGTCTAAGTACTGCTCAACAGTATGATACCTTTTGGCAATTACTTCACCAGAAATGAGGTATAATAGGGAGAATAGAAAAAAGAGTTTTTGCTTTCGACACATAGTACAGAAAAATAAAGATAACCAAAAGCGATATAGAGGAAAAAAATAGTTATCCAAGTCGCTGTTTATAATTCTGAAAATCTATGGTTTAGCTGATGTTTAGCCGATTTCTAATTCTTTAATTAGAAACCTTCCTGTATGACTTTTTTCTACTTTTGCTACTTGTTCTGGGGTACCTGTACAAAGAATTTCACCTCCATATTTTCCACCTTCAGGACCCATATCAATAATATAATCTGCCACTTTAATAACATCGAGGTTGTGTTCTATCACCAATACAGTGTTTCCTTTTTCAACTAGCTTTTGCAAAACATCTAATAAAACTCTTACATCCTCAAAGTGTAAACCAGTTGTGGGTTCATCTAAAATATAAAAAGTGTTACCTGTATCTCGTTTACTGAGTTCTGTTGCTAGTTTTACACGTTGTGCTTCCCCACCACTAAGGGTAGTAGATGGCTGTCCTAAGGTAATATAACCCAGGCCAACATCATTTAGTGCTTCAATTTTTCTCAGAATTTGAGGGGTGTTTTCAAAGAATTTTACAGCTTCCTCAATAGACATATCCAAAACATCATTGATGCTTTTCCCTTTGTATCGAACCTCTAATGTTTCTCTGTTATACCTTTTTCCATTGCAGGTTTCGCATTTTACATACACATCAGGCAGAAAGTTCATCTCAATACTTCTCATGCCACCACCTTGACAAGTTTCGCATCTTCCTCCTTTCACATTAAATGAGAACCTACCCGGTTTATAACCTCTTATTTTGGCTTCTGGTAAACTAGCAAAGAGGTTTCTAATATCAGAGAATACTTCAACATAAGTTGCGGGATTGCTTCTAGGAGTTCGGCCAATAGGACTTTGGTCAATATCGATTACTTTATCAATTAACTCAAGTCCTTTTAAATCTTTATAAGCAAGAGGTTTTTGGTGTGAGCAATAGAAATGTTGACGAAGGATTGGATACAAAGTTTCATTGATTAAACTTGATTTACCACTTCCACTCACACCACTCACACAAATAAATGTTCCTAAAGGAAATTCTGCTGTCACATTTTTAAGGTTATTGCCAGAGGCTCCTTTGATAACAAGTTTTTTTCCGTTGCCTTTTCTTCTTTCAGTAGGAATTTCAATTTTACGTTTGCCATTTAAATAATCGGCAGTCATTGAATCTTGCTTCATGATTTCAGCTAGATTACCAGCAGCAGCAATATGTCCGCCATGCACACCAGCTCCATGACCCAAATCTAGGATATAGTCGCTCTCTGCCATCATATCCTTATCGTGTTCAACTACAATAACGCTATTTCCCACATCTCTTAATTGTTTCAATGAATCAATTAAGCGCATATTATCTCTTTGATGCAAACCAATACTGGGCTCATCAAGAATATATAAAACACCAGTTAATTGAGATCCAATTTGAGTGGCAAGTCTGATGCGTTGAGCTTCACCACCACTTAATGTTTTAGATGGTGAATGTAAACTTAAATAATCTATACCTACCCCTAATAAAAATCCAATTCTTCCTCTGATCTCTTTTAGGATTTCAGCTGCTATTATTTTCTGGCGCTCGTCGAGGTAATCTTCAATATGATCAAACCATTCTGCAAGTGCTTTCAATTCCATAGAAGCAATTTGAGAAATATTCAAACCTCCTATTTTATAATGCAAAGACTCCTGCTTCAAACGCGCGCCATGGCATTCTGGACAATCTTGAATCTGCATGAATTCTTCAGCCCATTTAAAAACTGAATCTGCACTTTTTTCATGATAATGTCTGGTAATGAAAGGAACAAGTCCTTCCCAGTTAGAGGTATAATTCTGTGTATAACCTGAACTGTATTGATAAGGAATTACTAGTGGTTCTTCTGAGCCATAGAAAATTACATCTAAGGCTTCTCTAGATATCTTTTCAATTGGGTCAGCAAAACTGAATTTATGTCTTTTACCTATTTCTCTTAATTGAAGAAAAGTCCAGTTATCTCTAGCCTCACCAAGAGGTGCAATGGCCCCTTTGTTAATAGATAGTTTCTTGTCGGGGATGATGGCATTTTCATCAATAATACTTTTTACCCCTAAGCCATCACACGACTTACAAGCACCATATGGCGAGTTAAAAGAAAAGGTATTGGGTTGTGGTTCATCATAACTAATACCTGAGACAGGGTCCATTAAAAACTTTGAAAAATGGAATGCTTTATTGGTATCTAAATTCACTAGTACCAAAGTCCCTTTGCCTGTTTTAAGAGCACTTTTTACGCTTTCTTGAATTCTAAATCGAGCATCTTTTTTAGGCTCAATACGGTCGATTAACACTTCAATATCATGAATTTTATATCGATCAACCTGCATTTTGGGAGTGATATCTACAATAGCTCCATCTATACGTACTTTGGTATAACCTTGTTTTCTAATCTGTTCAAAAAGTTCTCTGTAATGACCTTTTCTTCCTTTAATAAGTGGAGCTAATATGGCTATTTTTTGTTGTTCAAATTGTTGGATAATGGAAGCAATGATTTGTTCTTCCGTCATCTTAATCATCTTTTCTCCACTCACATGGCTATATGCATCTGCAACTCGTGCAAATAACAAACGCATGAAGTCATAGATTTCAGTAATGGTTCCTACAGTTGAACGGGGATTTTTATTTACTGTTTTTTGTTCGATTGAAATAACAGGAGAAAGTCCGTTGATTTTGTCTACATCGGGTCTTTCCATGTTTCCTATAAACTGACGTGCATAGGCAGAAAAGCTCTCCATATATCTTCTCTGACCCTCTGCAAATATGGTATCAAAGGCCAGTGATGATTTCCCGCTTCCACTTAATCCGGTAATGGTTACCAGTTTATTTCGAGGGATTTTTACATCGATGTTTTTTAAATTATGTTCCCTTGCACCCAGAACTTCAATAAATTCTTCGGGCTCAATTGGAATTTCTGTTTTTGCTTTTCCGGCCATGTTTTGATTTCACTTTTTAAAAGTGGGGTTCGAAAATAATCGAATTTTAGCTCATTCTGTTCTAAACCATATGTTAAAACAGGATTTTGATTGATTTGCTGATTTTAATCTCTATGCTTATCAGACTTTACCTGTTTATTTAAAATTGCAGGAGTTATCAGGATAAATTAAATCTGAGGTTTGATAGCCTAATGTTTCTGCTTTTTGAATCAATTTTTGAATGATCTCATTAGGTAATTGAGGGGTCCTGCTTAAGATCCACAAATAGGTTCTACCTGGCTCACCAACCATGGCATATTGGTAATTACTATCGAGTTCAATTACCATATAATCGGCATAAAATGGACCAAAAAAACTAACTTTTAATTTAGCAGGAACCTCCTTATCGGGTATTTTAGCAGTACCTGATGCAATTTTAAACTTCGATCCATTATGCCCCTTGTTGGTTACTTGAATGTTTCCATCTTCCTTCAGACTATAATTGGCAGTGATGCATGAAAGTCCGGTTTCAAAGAAGTTTGGTTTACGCGCAATTTCATACCAAGTCCCCAAATAGCTATCAATTTTTAGATTGGTAACCACAGGCAAAGGTTTTTCTGTTTTTGATTGGCAAGAAAATAGGAGCATAACTAAACTGAAGAGAATTGAGTTTTTCATACTAATTGGAACACTTACTAAGGTAAAGGGTTTTAATTGTAAATTTTTTGATATCAATTGAATCAAATATTATTTTAATTTAAATTGTAATCATGAATTTGAATATTAAGTACATACTACTTGTTTTAGCACTATTTTTTTCTACCCTGAATCAAGCTCAAAATTTAAAAGAGGAGAGTATTTATTTTTTAATGACTACCCGTTTTTTTGATGGTGATCCAAACAATAATAGACCAACTGAATGGTGCTCCTATTATCCTAATTCTGGGAATAATATAACAGATCCAAATGATGTAACTTGGCGTGGTGATTTTAAAGGATTGGTGCAAAAACTTGATTATATCAAAGACATGGGATTCACTGCAATATGGATTACTCCCATCGTTCAAAATAGAAGTCCTTTAGATTACCATGGCTATCATGCATGGGATTTTACTAAAGTAGATCCGAGATTGGAATCGCCTGGTTATACCTTCAAAACAGTTATTGATTCTGCACATGCCAAAGGATTGAAAATATTTTTAGATGTGGTATTAAACCATGCTGGCAGATACGGAATAAAAGGAAGGGCAGAAATTAAATACAATACAGATCCTAATCAGCCTTGGGGAAAAAAATCAAATGGACAAACATTAACAGATAATCCTAATTGGACTTATGATGGCTTAACTGCAAATCCTGATGATGGAAAGATATGGAGTAGAGCCAATCTTGCAAAAATGCCAGCTCCTTACAATTCAAACCTTTCGGCATACAATTGGCCATCTATGGAGAGTTACGTCAATACCAGTGATGCGCTTTGGTACAATAAATCAGGTAATGGCTTTGCTCAAGGATTTGATGATACTACTAATTTATATTATAGAGCTCTTGCAGGTGACACACCTGATTTATTGACATCTGGCGATAGTGTTAGAAACTACTTATTTAATGCATATAAAACCTTTATTGATATGGGCATTGATGGCATGCGCTTGGATGCGGTAAAGCATATGCCCAAAGGTGATGTTTTATATTTTGTAGATAGATTTAAGCAAGTCAACCCCAATTTAATGGTTTTTGGTGAGGTAGCTCAAAAGCGTCATGAATTACATCAGATAGAACAAATAAATCCACATTGGTATACATGGCGCGGAAATACAGGTAACTCAGCTAATTCAGGCATTGCTATACTAGATTTTTTTGCGATGGGAACTTTTCATTTGTTTGGTAAGGGTGAAGGATTTTCTGGAGTAAAAGCTGCAGATAGGTATGATAATTTATATTCAGATCCAGGTAGTAATGTGATGTTTTTAGACAACCATGATTTTGGTCCAAATAATGATTGGAACAGAAGGTACGATGGAAGTCCTGAAAACTTAGCAGCTGCGCTAAATTTTATGTTTACTTGGAGAGGATTGCCTTGCGTTTATTATGGAACTGAGGTGCAATTCATGAAAGGAGCCTATACCGATATTCATAGTTCAAATGATATCAGGAATTCAATCGACTTAACTGGAAGGGCCTATTTTGGACCTCAATTTGCGAATGCTCCTAACCATGTTATCTATAAACATATTAGAAAATTAAATGCGATGCGCAAAGCTATTCCAGCGCTCCAAAAAGGCTCGTGGAGATGGGATGGAACAAGTGCGGGGAATGCAGTAGGTTTTGTAAGAAAGTTTGGTAGCAGTGAATGTGCAGTAGGTTTAGCAAAGGATGGTTCAGCTACTTTTAATTTCAGCGGCTTAACAAATGGAATTTACAGAGATGCCGTAACCGGCAATGCAATTACCGTATCGAATGGTACCTTAAGTTTTACAGTGAGTTCATCAAGTGCGGGAATTTATGTATTAAATGGACCAGGTATGATTGGAGCTTTAGGAGAAGGTTATTTTCAATCGAGCAGCAATGGAGGCGGAGGAACTGGTGGAGGAGGAGTTAGTTATTCGCCTCAAAATCCAATTCCGGGTCAATCATTAACCGTAACTTATAGCGGTTCACTTGCAAACGGTTCTCAAGTTATTATGCATTATAGTTTTGATAACTGGACCGTGGGTGGTATCAATGACATCAATATGAGCAAGCAGGGTAATTCGTGGGTTGCAACGGTTAGTGTACCTGCTACTGCTAAAATTAACTTTGCAGCCGCTTTTAACAATGGCAATGGAACTTGGGATAATAACAATTCACAAGATTATAAAACTAGTTTAGGTCAAGCAGATAATATGGCTCCGGTTTTGGTATCGACTTTGCCTTTAAACAATGCAAGTAATGTGTCTAATCAACCACAATTGAAATTGGTTTTTTCAGAAGCCATTAAATTAGGAACAGGGATGATTTCTATTTATGAAAACAATAACCTAAAAGCAAGCATAGACCTCAGCAATCATCAAGGAAAAATATCTGTTAATGGAGCTTCATTAGAAATCTTAGGACAGAGTTTTAGTTCAGGAACTCAGGTATATATTCTTGTGCCTTCAGGGGCTATTCTAGATTTAAGTAACAATGCTTTTACAGGAATTCTAAATTCTCAACAATGGCGATTTGGCATTTCTACAGCAAGTTCAATTGAGGAGTTAGAATTGAATGCATGGATGATATATCCAAATCCTGCAGGTGAAATGGTGTTTATTAGAAGTTTAAATACGGGAACAAGTATCAAACATATTCAACTCTATGATATGACCGGCTCAAAGGTAGAATTGGAAAGCTATGGAGATGAAACAGCCAGAAGCTTGAATCTACAAGGATTGGCGCAAGGAATTTATATGATTGAAATTGAAAGCGAGGATGGGAAAATTATCAGAAAAGAATTGGTGCATTAACATGCATTTTCTTGTTAATCTTTCCACTCGGCAATAAATAAATTGGTATCTCTAGTTCCACCATTGTTTCTGTTAGAAGAAAAGATGAGTTTTTTACCATCAGGAGAGAACATTGGAAAAGCATTAAAGAGGCTTTGATTTGTTATTCTTTCTAAGTTTTTACCATCTTCATCAATCATGTAAAGTTGGAAATCGTAACCTCTTTCAGAATGATGATTAGAGGAAAAAATAATTTTCTTGCCCGAAGGATGATAAAACGGGGCCCAATTTGCTTTTCCTAAATTAGTTATTTTTTG
>JBMLPO010000397.1:0-4001 GCA_049242065.1 Bacteroidia bacterium | reverse complement strand
GTCTTTCAACAAAGTGAACCAATTCGCCATCTTTAAATAATGCAATAGAAGGAGACGAAGAAAAGAGTTTAGAATAAAGGCATAAAAAAAGCTGCCAAAGGCAGCTTTTTAAATTAACAATATTCTTCAAAAGCAGCTTGTAAATGATCAGAAATCATTTGAGCACTTCTACCTTCAATCATATGTCTTTCAACAAAGTGAACCAATTCGCCATCTTTAAATAATGCAATAGAAGGAGAAGAAGGTGGATAAGGCAAAGTAAATTCGCGTGCTTTAGAAACTGCCTCAACTTCTTGACCAGCAAACACGGTCAATAAATCAGTAGGCTTCTTATCTGTTTTACCTATTGCATCAATTACACCCGGGCGACAAGTACCAGCTGCACAACCGCAAACTGAATTGAAAACCAATAATTGTGTACCTGATTTTTTATTTAAAGCTTCTTCCACATCAGAAGCAGACATTAAAGACTTGAAACCAACACTTTCTAATTGTTGTCTCATTGGAGTAACCAACATTTCCGGATATGCCATGATTTATTTTATTTATTGTGAAATTAAAAGGATTTACAAAGTTGTATAAACAACTGAAACTTGACAAGCATTGAGCCAAATTTTACTGCCTGAAACATTGTCAGTCATTAAATTTTACAAATAAGTAGTAAAAATGCAGAAGTTTATTTTTATAATCAGGCATTTAAATTTAATTTTGTATCCAATTTAAATATAAAAACATGTCAGAAGCAAAAACACAACTGCCTTACAAAGTAAAGGACATTACATTAGCAGAATGGGGACGCAAAGAATTACGCTTAGCTGAAGCTGAAATGCCAGGTCTTATGTCTATTCGTAAGGAATATGGTCCATCTCAACCTTTAAAAGGCGCTCGTATTGCAGGTTGTCTTCATATGACAATTCAAACTGGTGTATTAATTGAAACATTAAAACATTTAGGCGCTGAAGTAACTTGGAGTTCATGTAATATCTTCTCAACGCAAGACCATGCTGCTGCTGCAATTGCTGCTGCTGGAATTCCAGTTTATGCTTGGAAAGGTCAGAACGAAGAAGAATTTGATTGGTGTATTGAACAAACTTTGTTTGCATTTGAAGGT
This sequence comes from Bacteroidia bacterium, assembly GCA_049242065.1. Classification (GTDB taxonomy): domain Bacteria; phylum Bacteroidota; class Bacteroidia; order UKL13-3; family UKL13-3; genus CAISCU01. The sequence continues at coordinate 2,890 of JBMLPO010000397.1, read as the reverse complement.
GGAAAACCATTGAATATGATTTTAGATGATGGTGGTGATTTAACCAATATGGTTTTAGACCGTTATCCTGAATTGGTTTCTGGAATCAAAGGATTATCAGAAGAAACTACAACAGGAGTACATCGTTTATATGAGCGCATGAAAAAAGGAACTTTACCTTTACCTGCAATCAATGTGAATGATTCTGTAACTAAATCTAAATTCGATAACAAATACGGTTGTAAAGAATCATTAGTAGATGCAATTCGTCGTGCTACTGATGTGATGATGGCAGGTAAAGTTGCTGTAGTTGCTGGTTACGGTGATGTAGGTAAAGGTTCAGCTGAATCTTTACGTGGTTCTGGAGCACGTGTATTAGTTACTGAAATCGATCCTATTTGTGCATTACAAGCTGCAATGGACGGATTTGAAGTAGTAACAATGGAAGAAGCTTGTTCAAGAGCTAATATCTTTGTAACTGCAACAGGAAATGTTAAAATCATTACTGATCGTCATTTCAAAGCCATGCGCGATAAATCAATCGTTTGTAATATTGGTCACTTTGACAACGAAATTGATATGGCTTGGATGAACAAAAACTATGGTTCTACTAAATATTCAGTTAAACCACAAGTTGATGTTTACAATGTAGATGGCAATGAAATCATCATCTTAGCTGAAGGCCGTTTGGTTAATTTAGGATGTGCTATGGGTCACCCAAGTTTTGTAATGAGTAATTCATTCTCTAACCAAACATTGGCACAAATAGAGTTATGGACAAATTCTGCTGCTTACGAAAACAAAGTGTATGTATTACCAAAACACCTTGATGAAAAAGTAGCTGCTTTACATTTAGACCATATTGGAGCTAAATTAACCAAATTAGATCCTGAGCAAGCTGATTATATTGGTGTAAAAGTTGAAGGTCCATTTAAAACTGATATGTACCGTTACTAGGTCAACATTTTCTTAATAAAACGAAGCCGGCTTTTTTATTAGAGCCGGCTTTTTTATTTTTACTTTATGAATAAAAAGTTTGCAATACTCTCCAGTTTAATGGGACCAATCCTTTTAAACTCTTGCTGCGAAGAAAGAACTCTTTATTGCAATCCAGGTAATGATGTTATAAAAAGTAGTATTCCATATAATGGAGGAGAAACATTGGTATACCAATCTGAATCTGGTAAAAAGATTTATGTAGAATTATCTGAAAAAACTGGGAGTAATGGGTTTTCATATGAGACTAATTGTAAACCCATGAACAAAACTACGAACTGCGAGCCATCTGTTTCAATCATTGGAAAAGTAATAGACAGCCTAGGTGTTTTTAATGTTTATGATAGAATGTTTTATGCTTCTTTAACAAAACGTCAATTTGCAGAAACAAAAGAATTTTATTCATTCAACGCATTTGGAAATAGATCTAGCATTTGGTTTAATGACAATCTTAGTGAAAATAAAATAGCTGGTTTAGACCCCGCATTCTTTGTTTTGGAAACTAATTTTAAAACACCATTCAAACAGTATAATCAGGTTATTACTTATTCAACAAAGGAATTAGAGAAGAAGGAGAAAAGTGTTTTTGATACAAATGGAAAACTAATTGCATTTATATCACCAAATGATGCTGAATGGTTCTATTTAAATGAATAAGAAATGGCTTAACCTAGCGGCTTTTCTTGCTCCGAACTAACAAATAAATGGTTATTGTATAACACATAACCTAAACGCTCTCTTAAATCATCAGGATTGAATGGCTTGAATATATAATCATTCATACCTACTTCATAAACTTTTTGACGGAACTGCATTTCATTTTCGGCAGTAATAGCAATGATTGGAATTCTACGTTTTCTTTCATCGGATAATTTACGAATCAAACGAGTAGCTTCAATTCCATCCATTTCAGGCATATGGATATCCATTAGCACCGCGTCAAAATTCTCTGTAGACACCTTCGCATAGGCCTCCTTACCATTCATCACTACATCTGTTATCACACCCCATTTATGAAGGAATTGACGTATAACTAGAATGTTCATCATATTGTCTTCTGCAATAAGGATCTTTTTTCCTTTGATTGAATTTTCAAAAGATGCTGTGCGCGAACTCTTACCAATTGCTGCATTTCTACTTACTTCAAAATTAATTGAAAAATAAAAAGTAGAGCCTACACCTGGTTCAGATGTCAATTGAAGTTTGCTATTGAGATTTTCTAGAATTCGTTTGCATATAGAGAGTCCGAGACCTGAGCCACCAAATTTTCTTGTAATGGTGCCATCAGCCTGAGTAAACGATTCAAAAATCTGGTCTTGTTTTTTAGATGAAATACCAATACCTGTGTCTGAAACTTTGATATGAATCAAAGCATGATTGATAGTACTTAACTGCATTCCAACATCAATCTTAACATATCCTTTTTCGGTAAACTTAAGCGCATTACTAACTAGATTTATAAGGAGTTGGTTAATGCGAAGTGGATCCCCTTTTAAAACAGCAGGTATTTTATCATCATAACTAACTAGTAACTCAACACCCTTTTCAGAAGCTTTGATTGAAAACAAATCTCTTATATCAAGAATAATATTTTTAAGACTAAATTCAATATTTTCAAACTGCATTTTCCCAGCCTCCATTTTACTGAAGTCGAGAATATTATTTACAAGGGACAATAAATTATCTGCAGAAATTTTAAGTATATTAAGGTTCTCTAATTGATCGTCATTAGAATTACTTTGATTAAGCAAATTGGTAGCTCCAATAATAGCATTGAGAGGAGTTCGAATCTCATGTGAAATTGTTGATATGAATTGTGATTTGACTTTAGCAGCCTCCTCAGCAGCCTCTTTTGCTTGTAAAATTTCTACATTTTTAACTTGAAGGATTTTATTCTGAATTTCAATCTTCTTTT
>JBMLPO010000396.1:1118-6573 GCA_049242065.1 Bacteroidia bacterium | reverse complement strand
TGTTCCATTGGAAGTGGTTCCAAATCCACACAATAAAAAGTACTTAGATACCAAAAAAGAAAAAATGGGTCACGAGTTTCATGATTTGATTAAATAAGTTCTATGCTTCCTGAATATGAGAAAATTCTAAAAGCATCGAGCAATAAAAAGGCTGAAAACAAAAAGTTTTTAGATAAACTTAAAAAGCAAAAGCCCAAAGATTTAGACCAAGTCTGCAATCAATTTCATGATTTAGCTTTCGAACAAATAGATTGCTTATCATGCGCCAATTGTTGCAAAGGAACTGGACCTTTGTTTTTAGATAAAGATATTGATAGGCTTTCAAAAGAATTAAAACTAAGGCCAGCTGAGTTTACTGAAAAGTACTTAAGAATTGATGAAGACAGAGATTATGTTTTTAAATCGGTTCCTTGTCCCTTTTTAGGTCATGACCATTATTGCAGTGTTTATGAAGCCAGACCTAATGCCTGCAGAGAGTTTCCTCATACCCAACAAAGGAATATGGCTCAGAAACTTGGAATAACCTATTTGAATACAATGATTTGTCCTGCTGTTGCACTCGTTGTAGAGGAATTAAAAAAACACTATTCATAAAAAAAGAGACTGTCTCAATGTTTGAAACAGTCTCTTTTTATTTATCAAATAATCTATCATTCATAAAATCTGAAACCAGAGATATGAATGAATGTGAACAGCTTTTTAAAACAATCTATTTCCACTAGCGCCATCAGTAGGCTGAATGAAAAATGTATTATACAAATTTTGATCCTTACCAAATCTATAACTAATTCCAATGGCGTGTGATTGCTTGCTCACTTGAAAAATATCTGAGATAGGTAAATTATAATTATAGAAGAAGTTAATCTTATCTTTGGTTTTGATATAAGCAAAAATTCCTAATTGATTTTTTGGTGAGAAATTAAGACCGCCTCCAAACATTTGTTGGTAAACACCCATCACTGCAAATTGTGAATTTATAGGAGTATGTGGTGATGTATTAAATTGACCAATGGCTTCTAAACTAATATCACTATTGATTTCTCTTGTATACCAACCATGTAATGATATAACAGGAACCTCAGTAACTTCATTACCACGAAAACGTCTTTGTGGAATGATATTTCTGTAACTAAAACCTACTAGAAATGATTCTGGATTGTAGAATGTAGCTCCTGCATCAAAGTTATTCACGGGTACACTAGTTAAATCACCAGCAAGAAGTGGATCATTCACATCATTAATTTTCTGACTAGATAAGCTCAAGTAATGTTGAGATAAATTGTGTCGAAGTCCTAAAGATGCAAAAGTTTTTTCTGTAGTTTTAAAATGATAACCAAAAGCATTACTAATGGTGATACTACTGATTGGTCCGATATGATCTGAGATAATTGCAAAATTCCAACCAGAGTTTTCATTAAACAATTTATCATACCTCAGGTATCCTGTTTTTGGCGCACCTTCCAATCCTAACCATTGTGCTTCAAATCCAACTTGAACTTGATTGGTATGTAAACCCGACATAGCAGGATTAACTGCAATCGGGTTGAACATAAAATTGGAAGAATTTGGATTCAATTGGGCCTTTACTTGGCCGAAACCTAAACCCATTGCACAAACCAGGAAACTAATTTTATTCAATTTTTTCATGTTGATATTCCTTATTTGGTTAGATAGATATAGCCAGAGAATGATTTATTATTGGCTTTCGTAATGAATACATAATAGTAGGTATCATTAGGAAGATACTCGCTATTACCAGAAAGCAGCGTGCTTCTCGTAGCTTTACCATCCCAATTGTTTTTATAATCCTCAGCCTGGTAAACAACTTCTCCCCAACGGTTAAAAATGGTTAGTTCATTGTCTGGGAAATCGCTTAAACCTTTAATTACAAAGTAATCGTTGTAACCATCACCATTTGGAGTAAATCCTTGTGGAATGAACATATCACATTTATTCAATGCGGTTCCAACAATATTAATCTCAACTGAATCATAACATAAGAAGGTATCAACCACATATGCTACATATCTTCCACCTGTTAATCCAGTAACAATATTGGTATCCAATAATTCTTGATTCCATATTAAGAAATAAGGTGAAGTTCCACCTTCAGCAGTAATTTCAACTACGCCATTGGTATCTTCATCACATAGAATTTCCTTAGTAACTCGAGCTGTTAAATTCAATGGTTTTGCATCTTCAACAAAAAAGCTATCACGAACCAAACAACCTCTTATATCAACCAATGAGAATGGATACCAACCTTGATGAGCACCTGTTAAGGTATCAGCAGTGGTGATGAATTCCCAACTCGAAACAGTATATGGTTTTTCACCACCAATTGGCAATGCTGCTACAATTGCATTAGAATCACCAGTACATGAAACAGGCTTCAATAATTTAAAATCTAAATCAAGTTTAGATGCTGGGTTTGTTATTTTGATAGAATCGGTAGCCACGCAACCTGAATCATCAACTGCGGTAATGATATAAGTACCAGGAGCAAGATTGGTTAGATTCGGATCTGTTGAACCATCATGCAGCCAAGTCAATTTAACTGTTCCTTCCCCTCCAGATGGTATCGCTAAAGTCCTTCCATCATTATAACCATAACAAGTAATATCTTGGGTATTAAATTGGAATGACAATGGAGTATTTAAATCTATCCAAACACTATCTTTTGCCTGACAATTTCCAATATCTACAGTGCAATACAACCATTCTTTCATTTGACTAACAGTAATTGTTGATCCAACCATTCCATTACTCCAAACATAATTTTTGAATTTACCTGTTGGGGCTACAATGATTGCGGTATCACCTTCACAAGACCATTTTACTACAGAATCTCTAAGGATATCAAAAGTAGAAGGATCTACAGTAACGGTACTAATTGATTTGTTGCAACCACCACCAGTAAATGGCCAATCGTAATTACTAACAATTGCTCTGTATAATTGATTGGCTGTAGGTGTGAATTTTAGAGTGTCTCCAGATACATTATCAGGTAACCATAACACATTCTTTTTTACTTCACTAATTTCCAATAAGCCATAGATTTCAGATAAACATGGATCTGTCGATGCATTGTCATCATCTATAATGGTATTCCATTTATAGGGTTCAGTACATGATCCATTCATCATGTATACATAATCATCACCAGTATTAGCTGAAGGAGCACCCGAATACCAATTGGTATAAGTGGTATCATTACAATTCATCCATTGGAAAATTTGTGATGGAGCTCTATACAATCCCAACCAGACATTTTTTGTAACAATAGATTGAATAAAATTCTGTTCGGCAGTATCTGTTATGACAGCTAAATGACCTCCTGCTTTTAATGCATTCTGTGCAGCTGCACTCCAATTACTTCGTGTATCTGAGATATAATAATGATGTCCCAAATACTCTCCTAAATAGGTATAACCTAAAATTGGACTTCCATTGGTATAACCGCTATTAGCAGGACTTCCAAATGGATTACAATTGTCTTTCCAATTGATGTTTAAATAAGTTTCCTGATTGATACAAACTTCATAAGGATTGGTAGTTTGACCCAATACTGCTTTGGTTGTAGCAAAGAATGTACTATCTACTCCATAACATCCACCTAAACTTACATAGGATCTATACCAAGTTGGGTTTGAAATTTTTGTGGTTCTATTGGTATCACCATTACTCCATGTATAAGTATCATAACCGTTTGGAGCAGAAATTGTAATAGGACTAGTTGCACAAGAATAAATTGTATCAGAAAGGAAATTAACTTTTAAGGTAGGACCTACTTCAACACGAACCGTATCATAACAAAAATCAACGCCATTATCAACTCTAATCCAGAAGTCTTGACTGCTAGTTAAGCCAGGAATATCTATATTCTGAGTTACATCACCAGTTGACCATAAAATGTTTGCAGTCTTTCTTACTTTAATAGAGAGATTGTCAATACTCCAGCTTTCATTACATGCAGTTAAATCAGTATCACTTAATGAACCAATCCAACCTAAGTTGAGATTGGCATTGCTATGTCCAATTTTCTTACTAATAGTGTATTTGGTGGAAGTGGCTGAAGGATCAGAAAAGCAACGTTTAGATAAGCCTGTTTGTGCTGCTCCAGACTTACTTGCTGAACCAGCACTTGGGAAACTTTGCGTGCATCCTGCATTATTTGAAAAAGTATTGTCAAGGTATAAATCTCCATCAACTCGGAATCTTAATTCATCTTTACCTGTTAATGAACAATCACCTTCCCAAGTATCATGAATATATAAATCAAATGAAATTTCTAATGAATCATGTGTTGGTAATGCGGCTAAGTCGAATACAACGGAATCATTATGGAAGAATCCTAGTACGCGGCTACCATTAAATGTAAAATTGGAATTTCTATTGAAACCATTGAATGGAGCTGGACCAACAAAGTTTTCGGAATAATATTCTGAATAACTCAATGTAGTACTAGGTCCTCTTAAAGTGAATGGAGTATTCCAACATAAACTGGTATCTGGTGTTCTTATTGCAGCATTAAATATAATGAGGTACATGCTATCAACTCCACTGCAACCTTCATTTGATATGACACTTACTTTATACCAACCATTTGATTTTGCATAAATAGATTCTGAAGTTTCACCAGTATTCCAAGCATAATTTCTCATTCCTGAAATTGAAAAAAGAAATAAGCTGTCGCCGCCACAAGATTTTAATGAATCAGCAGGAAATATATTATTCAAATCAGGGATTGATACCGTTACAAAGTCTGAGCAAGTTGTAGCTCCTTTTGTAACATTTACCAAATAGCTAGTAGTAGAAGTAGGTGAAACAGTAATGCTGCTTGTGGTTTCTCCACTCGACCAATCATATTTAATGTTTGATGCATCTACATCAATTTCCATCAAACCAAACATATTACTCAAACACAAGTCAGAACTGGTATTGTCATCAATAACCCATTGTTTCCATTGACCAGCATCTGGACAAGTTGAGTTTTTCATGAAGACATAATCCTCACCATTTACGTCAATTGGTTCACCTGGTGCAAAATTGGTAAATTTTACGTCCTCACAATTCATCCATCTGAACTCTCTATTAGCTGGATCCCTTAACATCCCTAACCAGAAATTATCTTTTGCTGCTGTTAATGATTGAATGAAATTCTGTTCTTCTATTGAGTTAATTACAGCAAGTGTACCTCCAGCATTGAGTGCATCTTGTGCTGCCCTCGACCATGTTCCGTTTGTTTGAGCTTTGTAATAATAATGACCATTGAATTCACCTAGATATACATAATTTGGAATGACTCTGCCAGGTGTATAAGGACCAATTGGAGTTGGTGCACCAAATGGATTACAATCATATCTCGGATATGCATCAAGTTTAATAGAACTACCTAAACAAATATTGGTGTCATTTTGAATGATATCTGCTTTTCCAAATACCACATATACAG
>JBMLPO010000396.1:0-1108 GCA_049242065.1 Bacteroidia bacterium | reverse complement strand
AGAATCTGTTGCAAAACAACCAGATGCTAAAATACCAGCCGTTACCCTATACCAACCTTCTTGAAATACATCAATAGCAGGTGTGGTTTCGTTGGTACTCCATAAGAAAAAGTCATAAGGTCCAACCAAATTTAAATTGCCTCTATCTGAATTACATACTGTAAAAGTATCTGGCCCTAGGTCAACCACCAATGGATCTCCTATACTACAGAATATGTCATTTGCAATTGTAGTAGTTTGATTAATTAAAACATTGGTTTCAGTTGTAACTGTTCCATCAGGCCAATACACTATAATACTGTCAATACCTGTAGCGGTACCTAGACCAAAGATTAGTTTTTCTGAACCATAAATACCTGCTGATGATACTGAGTTTGATCCATAGAATTTAGTGGTGCTTACTCCTCCAGAAACAACCTTTACTCTTGCGCCTCTAGGGTCTGCTGCTCCACGACAAGTTAATAATTTAATAGATATAATGATTTTCAAATAAATTTAATTGATGCTGAAGCCAAGTTGTGGGTAGAGTGCCAGTAGGGATTTGCCATTGGGCTTGATTTTCTTCTAAAAACCGAACAAAATCTGCTACCGTAATTTTCTGACTATCTCCGGTAAAAAGCGCTTTGGTAAGAAGAGCATTGGGCCAAATATTTTGCCAGGTCTTATAGAGAAGGGAGGTTGAGGCCGTAGCAATTAAGCTATCCCGTAGACTTGTTGAGACTTTCCATTGAATGGTTTGCTTGGCTTTTTCTAGGCGTAAGGATTGGAGTACCTCTCCCCGAGTATCCGTTTTTAGCTTATCCTCTATGAGCATATCCAATGCCTCTGAATATTGAAACAACTCGTGGCATCTTGCCTCGCGGCGGAACAATCTTGGGATCTTCTCGTACTAACCCTTTCAAGATTGAGGGCGGCGTAGAAAAGATTAAGGACAACCTAGCTAAAGCTGGAATCGATGCACTTATTGCAATCGGTGGCGAAGATACTTTGGGTGTTGCAACAAAGCTTGATTCACTTGGTGTCAAAGTCATTGGTGTTCCAAAGACCATTGATAATGATTTGAACAACACTGACTACACATTTGGTTTTGATACTGCTGACAATATCG
>JBMLPO010000395.1:0-12435 GCA_049242065.1 Bacteroidia bacterium | reverse complement strand
CAATTAAAAATCACCATAACAACAAACAAAAAGTTGATGAAGTGATTAAATATGTGAATGAACATGATGGCATCTCTTATACCCGAGATGCTATGAAACGCTACAAGCAAGAGGCCCTTGACATCCTCAAACAATTCCCCAACAGCGAAACTGCAGAAAGCCTCGCCATGTTAGTTGAATATGTAATTGAAAGGAAAAAGTAGATTATCTAGTTTCAAACTACTGGCTCCTAGCTAAAAAGCGGTCAATGTATTTTAGGCTTTTACACAACCGCCAACCGCCTTCTTACTCTATTGCTTCTAAAAACTCTTTCAATAACAAAAACGCTTCATTGTATTTACTGAAACTGATGGCTTCATAGGTATCTCCTATATCATGGTATTGGTGATAATCTCCCATCAGGTAAATGAACATGGCTGGCACTCCTTTTTCTGAAAAGTAATAATGATCGCTATTGGCGGCTTTGCCTCTTGCTTGTATGCTAGGTAAATAAGAGCCAATGCTATTACATGTTTTTAATAATTCAAAAAGGTCGGTATGAATACTTCCATTGACTGCAGTTAATCCTTTATCACCTGTTGCCATTAGATCGAGGTTCAATAAAAATTTGATTTTTGAAAGTGGAATCAATGGGTTTTCGGTATAGTATAAAGAACCAAGAAGTCCTGCTTCTTCTCCCGCAAATGCAATAAATAATACCGAGTATTTAGGTGGTTTTTTGCTAAATGTCTTTGCCAAATCCAACATCATGGCAATACCACTTGCATTATCATTCGCTCCAGGAAACATCGCAAAATCACCCATCTTTCCTAAATGGTCATAATGTGCAGTTACAACTAAAAAACTATCAGGCTTTTCTTTGCCTTTGATCATGCCAATCACATTCTGTGTTGAATGATAAGATAAAGAGGATTCAATCCTCAACTTCATCTTTAAAATGAGTTGCTGGATTCTTCCTTTTTTTATACTGATGATAGGGAATTTGGAGAATTCAGTTGCTACACTCCAGGTTAATGTTTCTTTTTCTTTGTATAGTAATCCTCTTGCATTGATTTCATTCTTTAAAATAAAATCTATTCGCTCTGGATGTATAAGTTTGAAATCCTTGATTTGGTCAATCGCTAAAAACGTATTCCTTAAATTTTTACGACGTAGTTTTTCAAATTGCGTGTTGTTGTCGAGTGTAGCTGAGTCAATTTCTAATACTTGGAAACTGCCGTTAATGGGCGGACAGCCTGGATTTACAATAAAATCAGCACCAGGATACAAGTATTCACCATCGATATTCAATTCAACAATTTCGGGGAAAATAATCACAGGAAACCCGAAAATTTGGTAGTAAGAATCACCCACCGGTTTGAGGCCGGATTCCTTCATTTTGGTTCTGATAAAATTGGCAGCTAATGCATCACCATTTTTAACATAGCCCCTTCCTGCATATTCATCTGAACACAATTCCTTTACAATTTTGCGGGCATAGGCAATATCTTGGGCTAAGCCAAACTGTAAAGAAAGAAAAAAAAATACCGGAACAAGCCAGAACTTACTGCCGGATTTCATTTTTTTAAATAGCTTTTACCGAGAAGGTATAAGATTCCATAATAAGATTGGCCAATAATTTTTTGCAGGCCTCATCAACTGCCGATTTAGCTTCATCTTCAGATGCTGCTTCAATCTCTAGACTGATGTGTTTTCCAATTCTTACATTTTGAATTTGTGGCAATCCGATATTGCTCATAGATCCTGTAACTGCTTTACCTTGAGGGTCTAATAGTGCCGCATGTGGCATTACATCAATTTCTGCTTTGAATTTCATGACTTACGTGTGTAGTGTAAATAGGTTGACAAAAGTACATAAAGCAAAATAGACAGGCTAATTCCAAAGAATTTAAATACCAACAAAAGAGCCACACTAATTGCTATAAAGCTGAATCTCACTTCATTTCCTTTCCATGCAAATGATTTAAATTTCAGAGCGAAGAGTGGTAATTCAGCAACCAACAGCCAAGAACTGATGATTGGATAGGCGATTAAGAAGTACCTAGAGGTGAATAAAGCCTCTGCCCAATCTGGCCCATTATGTATCACAAATGGAATTGAGAGTATAAACAAAGCGTTTGCTGGTGTAGGGACACCTATAAACGAATCACTTTGCCTCGTGTCGATATTGAACTTGGCTAGACGTAAAGCTGAAAAAACAGGAATCAAAAATGGTAGATATGAGAGCGTTAATATCAATGGCACAAATTGTGGAAAGTCGCTACCGAAATATAAATATTCCTGACTCAACATATAAAATATCAAACCCGGTGCAACACCAAAACTTACCACATCAGCGAGAGAGTCAAGTTGTTTGCCAATTTCCGAATTTACCTTCAATAATCTAGCGGCGAATCCATCAAAAAAATCTGCAATAGCTGCACCAACAATGAGCCAGGCTGCTGTTTCTAGATTGTTTTCCAAAGCTGCAATAATTGCCAAACATCCCATGAATAAATTGGAAGAGGTGATGGCATTAGGGATATGTTTTTTCAAAATCTGATTTTTGAGCAATTTAAAGTTTCAAGGCATTTCAAAAAAATTAAATCGTAATTAGATTTTTTCAGGGATTGAAATGAAGAAAAACTTAAAAGAATCCACTTGCTTGTCTTTTCAAGTATTCAGGTTATTTTTGATAATTATGGCAATTCAATTCGTTTCTTTCATCAGCAAAATGAAGTTCTGTTTAGGACTATTTTTCTTGTTGAGTTCCAATATAATTTTTGCGCAAAGTGAATGGGTTGAATTCAAAGCATTCCGACAAGCAGCTCCTCGTGAATTTAAGTACCATACTCCTAGTAAATTTCAGCTTGTAAATGGCAAATTGAGCATTAGCTTTCAATCGGCAAATGGTTATTTGTTCGAAATCAATGATATTCCAAAATCTGCCCTCAAATGCGGAAAGGTGTTAAGTCCCTCACAATTTTCCGTTTTGCTCATTGATCATTTGATGGACAAAAAGTTCGTAAGCAAGGCAAATGATTACCATAATTCAATTGGAATCATTTGTATGGAGAAGGGTTTTTACAAGTTAATTTTTAGAGGAAAACTCTATCATGGTGACAAGAAAATAAGTTGTAATGCAACCCTATTAGGTAAAATTAAATCAGAAAAACAATACCAGACAAACTAATATGAATATTAGAAAAATTACTTTAATCGCTTTAGCCATGAGCTTGCAAGTTTCTTTATTTGCACAAGCTCCAGTTAATCGAAAACGAAATGCCTTGTTAGCAAAGACACCTGAGGAGCGACTACAAATCCTACAGGAAAATTTCATAATAGAGCAACAAGAACTTAATGAAGCTTTAAACAAATCAGGTCAACCCAAGACAATGGTTTCTGGAAATGGAAGTTTCATGGAAGCAAAGTACTTATCGAATGGTTTACCGGTATATGTTCAAACTTTGAATAATACCGATGCTGCCAAAACCATTTCCACCAACAAGGTACAACCAGGTGGAGTTTTAGGTTTAAGTTTAACTGGTTCTGGCATGACCAATCGTTTAGGGGTTTGGGATGGGGGAGCCGTATTGGTTACCCACCAAGAATTTCAAAATAGAGCAGTACAATCTGATAACCCAAGCTCAACTAGTGACCATGCAACGCATGTAGCTGGAACAATGGTAGCAGGTGGAGTAGTTCCCAATGCAAAAGGGATGAGTTACCAGGCTCCTATTAAATGTTATGATTGGAATAGTGATGATGGAGAAATGGGTGCTGCTGCTGCTGCGGGTATGTTGGTCTCAAACCATTCTTATGGCCAAGTAGGCGGATGGCAATGGGTAAGTGGAAGCACTTGGAGATTTTGGGGAGATCCTTCTTTGTCTACTCAGTTTGATGCGAAGTATGGTTTTTATGATGACAACTCAGCAGTGATTGATCAACTATTAGTAGATTATCCTTTTTATCTTCCATTTTTTGCAGCGGGTAATGATAGAGGAAATGGTCCTTCTGGTTCATTCACTTGGCAGGTTAGAAATTCAAACGGACAATGGGTGAATGGTACAGGTACAGCTCCCGGAAAAATTGGTCCTTATGATTGTATGAGTGGTGGCCCTGCAAATGCTAAAAATGTAATGACAGTTGGTGCTGTGAATCCCATTTTAAATGGATGGAATGGTGCGGCTGGCGTAGCAATGAGTTCATTTAGTGGTTGGGGTCCAACAGATGATGGAAGAATTAAACCTGATATCGTTGCAAATGGTGTAGATGTATATTCTGCAGGTAGTGCAAGTAATGCTGATTATACCACTAAAGATGGAACTTCAATGGCAACTCCGAATGCCAGTGGTTCTGCTTTGTTAATTCAACAACACCACAATAATGTGAAAGGCAAGTTCATGCGTGCTGCCACATTAAAAGGTTTAATCATTCATACGGCAGATGAGGCGGGTTCAAATCCAGGTCCTGATTATAGTTTTGGATGGGGCTTAATGAATACTGCAAAGGCAGTTCAAATGATAAGTGATTCATCAACGCAAAGGATTTCGGAATTGGTATTAGCCAATGCTGGAACTTATACTTTGAGTTTTTATGCTGATGGAACACAACCGATTAGAGCTACCATTTCTTGGACAGACAAACCTGGAACCTCTCCAACACCTGCTTACAATCCGGCCAATATAATGTTGGTTAACGACTTAGATATTCGTGTAAAACGTAACAGTGATAATACAGTTTACTTCCCATGGAAATTAAATAAAGCTACTCCTGCAGCTGCTGCAACTACAGGTGATAACAATGTAGATAATGTAGAACAAATTTTAATTTCAGCACCTGTAGCAGGAACTTATACAGTTACTATTTCACATAAAGGAACATTAAATGGTTCTCAACCGTATTCATTTTTCTTATCTGGATTAACACCTAAACCAAGTGCTTCCTTTACTACTGCAAATAGATTGGTATGTTCTAATTCATCTGTAACATTCCAAGATCAATCTGCAGGAGCAGCACAAAGAAATTGGTATTTCCCAGGTGGAGTGCCTGCATTTTCAACACTAACTAATCCAACAGTTACTTATGCGGCTCCAGGTGTTTATCCTGTTGCTTTGGCTATCAGAAGTAGTGTAGGATATGATTCAATTTATTTAAATGATTATATAACAGTTGGTGGTATTGGTCTTCCATTAAATGAAACATTCGAATTGAATTCAAATACTAGGCAATATTGGGGTGTACAAAACTTCGATAATGACAGTACCTGGAGATACTGGAATATCGCAGGAAACACTCCTGGAAATATTGCAGTGGGAATTAATAATTATGATAATCCAACTTTTGGTTCATATGATAGACTGGTTTCACCTGTTTTAGATTTGAGAGGTTACAATGCTGCAAGTATGAGTTTCCAGCATGCTTATACCCGTTATGACAATACCATTTCTGATTCATTGAATGTTTATATTTCAACTAACTGTGGTAATACTTGGACCCGCATTGGCAACTATGCGGAGAATGGTACTGGTAATTTTGCTACAGGACCTGATGCAAGTTTTGCAACAACAGATCCATTTGTGCCATCATCTGCTGCAAATTGGTGTGGTGGAAGTATAGGTGCTGCCTGTTTTACTTATAACCTTACTCCTTATGTTGGTAACCCAAATGTAAGAGTTCGTTTTGAGCAAATTGGTTATGGTGGTAACAATATGTTCCTAGATAATATTCAAATCACAGGAACATTAGGTTCAGCTCCTATAGCTGCATTTAAAGCAGTACAATCTACAGTTTGTGCCAATAGCAATGTTCAGTTTCTCGATTCATCAAGAAACCAAGTTGCAGAATGGGCTTGGTATGTAAATGGTGTATTGAAATCTACAGTGCGTAATCCTGTGATTAAATTCACCACAGCAGGTACCTATGCTATTGCTTTGTCGGTTAAAAATGCGATGGGAAAAGATTCTGTCTATAAAGCGAATTTTATTACTGTCAATGCAGGTCCAACAGCTCCAGTTGTTAGTAGTAGTAAAGGATTGGTTTTATGTAATGGCGACAGTACCCTCATTCAAACTACAGCTACTAGTTCTTATATCTGGTTTAAAGACAGTTTAGCGCAGAATACAACAGCTACATCATTTACTACAAAAGAAGCAGGTAAATACTTTGTAAGGGTTTATGACGCAGGTGGCTGTTATAGTCAATCTGATGTATTAGACGTAAAAGCTGGTGTTACTCCTGCCAAACCAAGTATTACAAAGAACCTAACAGGTAATGTATTTTGTGATGGAGGAACTTTTGTATTGACATCGAGTGCTGATGCCAATAACCAATGGTATAGAAATGGTGAAATGATAAATGGTCAAACAGCTAAACAATTGAGTTTTACAGATTCAGGTTCATTTGCTGTGAGCACCAATAACAATGGATGTACCAATACTTCTGATATCATTAGAATTGATAAACTACCAAGACCTAATACCAGTGAAATCATTGGTAAACCTTGGGCTGTTAAAGGGGATACTGTAACTTTTAGGGTAAATGGAAGCACAGGTTCTACCTTTGCATGGACAGCCTCATCTGCTACCATATTATCATTAAACGGCAAGGATTCTATTCGAGTAAGAACCAATCCAAATGGTGGTACTGCTACCATTACTGTTGTTGAAACTGGAAGTAACAATTGTAAAGGTTTAATGAAAACCTTGGAAGTAGGATTGGTGAATACAGGTCTAAGTAATTTTGATGCAATCAAGAATTTCACTCTTTATCCTAATCCTGCTAAAGAAACTTTGAAATTGGATTTCAATATCAATGGAACCCATGATATCAAAGTGAGTGTGTTTAATGTTTTGGGTCAGTCTGTGATGGAAGCCAATTGGATGGGATTGCAGGGATTACAACAGAAAGAACTTGCCATTCAACATTTAGAAAATGGTTTCTATGTAGTACGAATGGAAAGTAATGGTAAACAAATTACCAAGTCATTTATTAAATCAAACTAATAGATAAAAATGAAGCAGCAGTTTTCTTACATGTTTTTGTTCTTATTATTGATAGGCGCAGGAGCCTGTAAGAAAACTGTTTCTACAACTGAGGGAACGCCACTACCACTTACCTATTCAGACTATTTAAAAACAGAACAGAATGAAGAAGTAGATGGATTGATTACCTTACAATCATTTTCTAATCGTGATGAACATTTAACAAAAGTAAGTTATACTGCTTCTGCTTTTTTTTATGAAAACGGAAATAAAAATAAGCTATTGGATGTAGGAGATATTCAGGTTGGTGACTTGGTATTAAAAGCTCAAGCAAATGGTACTTATCAAACAGATACATTGACTTTGGATGAATCTCAACAAGTATTTGGAAGAAATATACGAATAGAAGTGAGTGGTAAAGGAGCTATGAATGCTTGGACTGATTCCATGTATAGTCCCCATAAAATAGTGTATGATACTTTCTGTATATGTGGAGGTCAACATATCAGAAAAGCTCCATTTCCAGTAAGGTGGAACCAAGACATCAATAACAAAGAGGTACAAATCATATTGGTTTATGATGGGATACTATCTGCTAGTAGAACTCCTGGTATGCCCACAGCATCTTATGCTTTGCCAGTAATAAAAGCAGAAGATTTAGGAACTTATGAAATCCTGCCAAAGACTTTTTACAATTTCCCTCCTGCAAGTTTTATTAAGATTTATGCAGGTAGAAAGAATAGCAAAATTGTTCAGGTATCTGGAAGAAAAATTCGATTAGAAACCATCACTTGGACAACAAGGAAGCTGGACTTGATGTATTGAGATCAAAGCCTACGAAAGAGGGGTAGCTGGTTTGTAAATTGTTTCCAATTTCATGCACTTTAGAATACATTGCATTTGAGCACATGTTTGGTCAAGGATATCAATGTGTGATCCGTATTCATCCATCTGAAACATTTAATTTGGTATAAAGAACCAAGTATATGAATTTGTCTTTAGTAGAAAGAATGAGTTTTCTCTTTGCGGGCCTAACTAATAGCTTATTGAGAAGAGGGAATCAGACATTCTATTAGATGTTCTCCATTTCAATTAGTTGTGCCAACATAATGTATCTAACAGCATATTGCAATTGAGTGCCTGCTGGTGCATTACTATCGAAGTATGAATTATATACTTATCTCATCAAAACTCTTAAGAGGCAAGCCACAGGTTTGGTTTTCGCAAACATAGATACTTGGTGTTGCGGTAATTTTTTTCTCTTTTAACAAGGGAATAATGGAGGATGTCTTCAGCATAAAACTCATTTGATTGGGTCTATATTTTTGGCGGTATTTGCTCAATTCTATTTCCATATCTTCACCACTTGTTAGCACTTGAAAATAGCCTTCCGATATTTGTAAAATCAATTGCATCCAATTGCTAAAGCCACTTGGGAATTTAACTAGTTTATTACTGATCATTCCAATCATGGTTTCACATTTTTCTAAGTAAGAATCTTCTTCAAAATAATAATACAATTGGTGTAAGGATTTAGCAAAACATGAATTCGGTGATGGTATAACATCATCATTCACATCAACTTTTCTGCTGATTAATTCTTTTTCGTTCAAGGGTGTAAATACAAACATTTGCCTACTGATATCATAGAATTTTTCAATTGAAATGTCCATCCATTTTTTTGCTTCTAATACATATTTTTCATCTGAATTGGCTTCTGCTGTGGCTAAGAGTGCTTCTACAAATTGAGCATAATCTTCAGCAAATCCTTTGATACTGGTTTTGCCTGATTTATGGATTCTGTATAATTCGTTTCCTTGTGTAAAAACTTGAATCAGGTGATCCATTAGTTTTTTACCTGCTTGAATATAAACATCATTTCCTAATGCCATTCCAGCTTCTGCATAGGCTTTTGCTAATAAAGAATTCCATGATTGAATGATTTTATCATCTAGTCCGGGTTTGATTCTTTGCTCCCTTTTAATCACTAATTTCTTTTTACATCTATCAATAATGAGTAGGATATCATTCATCGTCAATCCCAATTCTTTTTCTAATTCTTCCTGAGTTTTACTGATGTGTAAGATATTACTTTCATGCTCCCAATTGCCTTCAAGTGTGCATGAATAATAGGTAGAAAATACGGGTTCATCTTCCCCTAATATTTCTATTAATTCAGATTTTTTCCAGATATAATACTTCCCCTCAATGCCTTCACTGTCGGCATCTAATGCTGAATAATACAAGCCTGCAGGCGATTTCATTTCAGCTTCTAAATAGGCATGAATGGTTTCTGTTACTTCCTTGAATAATGGATTTTTATAAAACGAATAAGCTCTTGCATACAAACTCAATAATTGGGCATTGTCATATAGCATTTTTTCGAAGTGCGGTGCTATCCAAAAACTATCGGTGCTATACCTTGCAAAACCTCCTGTTAATTGGTCGTTGATGCCACCCTTTGCCATTTTTATTAAGGTTGTTTCAACGGCATTTTTGCAAGTATCATCAAGAAAATAAAAAGCATATTGCATGAAAAAATCCCAGTTGTTTGGCATAGGAAATTTGGGTGCCCAATTGTATCCTCCATGTATTAAATCAAAATTTGATTTCCATGATGAAACTGCTTCATGAACATATCTATTTGAAATGACTGAATCTTCTATAGGAACTAATTTATCCAAGCTTTTAATTCCATTAGAAAGTTTCGTAGCAAATACCATGGCTTCTTCTGGTTTTTCTTCATAAAAGTTAGCCAAAGCAAGTAGTGTTTGTTCCCATTCGCGTTTAGGGAAATAAGTGCCACCATGCAAGGGTCTTCCATCAGGTAAAGTAAACATGTTTAATGGCCATCCTCCTCTACCAGTCAGTAGTTGAACGGCATCCATATAAACCTGGTCAACATCTGGTCTTTCTTCTCTATCCACTTTTATACAAATAAAATGTTCGTTCATGATAGCTGCTGTATCTATCTTTTCGAAGCATTCTCTTTCCATCACATGACACCAATGGCAGGCAGAATAACCAATACTAACCAATACCAATTTGTTTTCCAATCGGGCTTTTTCAAAAGCTTCTTCACTCCATTCCACCCAATTCACTGGGTTGTAGGCATGTTGTAATAAATAGGGACTAGAAGCATGTATTAGCTGGTTAGGCGTTTTATTCGTGTGACTCATTTTTTTCAATTGTCTTGCAAATAAAGCAAATACATTTGCCTAAAGTTTTAATCAATTTTGAAAGACACTATTTTTAAGTTCAAGCAGTTCAATCTTAGCCAAGGTAAAAGTGCAATGAAATTGGGCACCGACTCAGTTATTTTGGGTGCTTACGTGCAAGCGACACAATCAAATAAGATATTGGATATTGGAACCGGGACTGGCATTCTTTCATTGATGATGGCTCAACAATCAAATGCAATTATACAAGCAGTTGAATTAGATGAATTGGCAGCAGAAGAGGCGCAATTTAATTTTGAACAGAGCCCTTGGTCTGAACAAATCAAATTATTTAAAGGCGCTATCCAAGAATTTACTTTACATTATCCACCCAATCAGTTTGACCTTATCATCAGTAATCCGCCGTATTTTACCGCAGGACATCAATTTGAAATAGAACAGCAAAACAGAAGGATGGCCAGGCATACACATCACTTATCCTTTGATGAGTTGGCGAAAATGCTGTCAGTTCATTTAACCGATCAAGGCATAGCTGCGATAGTTTTACCCACAGCTGAGGCTGAAACTTTTATGGGTATTGCTCATGACTTTGAACTCTATCCAAAAGAAGTACTGAAGGTGTTTCCCAAGCTATCTAAACCCTACAATAGAATGGTGATTTTGTTTTCAAAGGAGAAACAGATAACCTTAGAAAAGGAATTGATAATTTATAAAGAAGATCATACCTATACCCAAGCTTATTATGAATTAACCAAGGAATATTATTTGTGGAAGGATATTCCTACTGCTCAATAAATCTGATATCAAACTTAGCAAGTTCTTTTAAGATAGGCTCGTAATACATCGGACTTAATGGAATACGTACACCCTTGTCATTTATCTTACCTTGTAAAATGAGTTTGGCAGCAATCGCCATGGGTAATCCTACGGTTTTTGCCATTGCTGTATATACTTCATCTTCTCCTTTAACTACTAAAGAACTGTGTGCCTTAAAATTCTTTTTGTCTTTTTTATAGGTGATCTCATGTTTCATCACAATCATGTCTAATTCACCCTTTTTTAACTTCCATTTTTGAGTAAGTAAATGTTGAAGAATCTGAGCTGGACTTGCATTAGCTATTCCAATTTTTTCATCATTCAATAAACCCAACCATTTGATTCTTTGGAACTCTTTTGATGTTTGAGATTTGTTCATAAAACGGCTCAATTGTAACTCGAGATTTTGTTGATTGGCACCAGTTAATAGGGCTGCCATCAATTCTCGATAAGTCATATTTTCGCTATTCGAAATCTTATAAGTATCGTCTGTGAGACCCAATTTTACTAAGTAGTTCCAGTTTTGGCTATAATTTTTTCTTCTTAATGTGCCTCTTAAAACAGTATGTGCTGATTCAATTCCATAAGGGATGATATAACCCAATGAATCCCTGTTTGCATAACTTTCGAATTTGCCTAATTCAGGTACCATTACATCAACAGTCTGACTAAATATTCTATTGGGTGGGATGAATTTTACCTGTTTATTTTCGAGATAAGTTGCAGTTGCTTGTCCTGCTAAAATTACGTTTCTTGGGTTCCAAGTGAATTTATAATTCCAAGGATTGTCATCATATTCTGGAGCCACCAATCCACCGCAATATGATTTAAATGAAGTGATTTCACCACCCTCTTTTTGGATATGGTGAATCATTTGCATGGCTGATAAATGGTCGATTCCTGGGTCTAAACCAATTTCGTTTAATAAAAGTACGCCAGCTTTCTGAGCAGCTTTGTCGAGTGATTTCATTTCTTCACTCACATAAGAAGCAGTGATTAAATTTTTAGCAGATTTGATACAATCTTTAGCTACTAAAATGTGTAAAGTGGGAGGCAATAAAGAAATGACTAAATCGGCGGTTTGAATGAGTTTTTCTCTTTCTTCTTTGTTGTTGATATCAATAGCAAGCGCAGTACCATAAGGACTTTTACCAATCTTTTTTTGTGCAAGTTCCAAATTGGCATCTACAATTTTTATTTGCCAATTTTCTTTTTTGGCATTCGATAATAAATACTTGATTAAATATGAGGAAGATAAACCTGCTCCAAACACGATGATATGCTTCATACAATTTTGATTACAATGGGCGAAACTAATGGCAAACATTGATTCGTACAAGTGAAAGAAGTTGATTTTTAACTTAATTGGATTGAAAACAATTTTAATTGACAGAAGTAGGCTTGAAATATTGCTTTTTCCATTGCTTTATCTAACTTGTGAATATGATTGAAACAGTGAAAAGAGAAGTGAAGCTGCT
>JBMLPO010000394.1:0-1948 GCA_049242065.1 Bacteroidia bacterium | reverse complement strand
GGTTTGGCGCAGATTCAGAACCGCCTGTGATGCTTTTTTTGAGAAAAAAGCTGCACGTTATGCAAGCGTAAAAGAAGAACAAGTTCAAAACCTAGAAGCCAAAAAAGCCATTATCGCAAAACTAGAAACACTTGCTAGCGCTGAAATGGAGAATGCATTCCAAGAGTTGAAACAAATTCAATCAGAATGGAATGGAATTGGTTATGTGCCTGCAAATGCAAAAGAGGAAATCAATAAAAAATACAATGAGTTACTCGATAAATTGTATGGCAAGCATAAACAGTTGAACAAAGACATGCGCCAAGATAGAGAGCGTGAGAATTTTGAGTTATTGGCAAGTTCTCCTAATGGTGCACAGAAATTATATAGAGAAGAAAAAATTCTACAAGAAAGAATCAGAGGTTTGAAAAAAGATATCGAAACTTGGGATAACAATTTAGGTTTCTTCAAATCATCTTCTGCTAAAAATCCAATGGCAGAGCAAATTCAAAGTAAGATTGAAATTGCCAAAAAGCATATTTTAGGTTTAGAAGAAAAACTAAAGGTGCTAAAAGAATTAAAACAATCTGCACAATAGTATGAATCAAACATAAAAGCCCCGGAAACGGGGCTTTTATATGAAATAGGTATCAATGAGTTTGAATGTACATTATTTAAAAAGTCTGATTAAACATTACCTGAATGCCACATTCATTGATGTGTTACATTCTCCTTATGTGTTTAAAATGTACAATGAATCAATCAAAAAACAAGCTGATTCAAATTTACATTTCAAGGAAATTGAGAATCTCAGAAAACAATAAAAGAAGAAGCATCAAACGATTACTTATTATGATTATGGGGCTTCAGCTAAATTAGAAGGTAAAGCTAAAAAAATGCTGGTTTCACATATTGCCAAGCAACACCTGAAGCCAGCAAGAATCGCGGAGATTCTTCATTATATCCTAAAAAATTCTACTTTACATACCTGCATAGAATTAGGAACTTCATTGGGTATTAGTTCTTCTTATTTACTAAAAGCACTTCAATCAAAAAATAGCTATTCATTTTACAGCATCGAAGCTTGTAAAGACATCCATGATTTAGCAAAACAACACATTGAGAGCCTTCATTTATCAAACCAAGCACATTTGCTAAATGGTACCTTTGATGAAGTCTTGCCTGACTTATTAAACAAAATGGATGTAGTGGATTTTGTATTCATTGATGGTAACCATTCCTATGAAGCCACCATCAGGTACTTTCAACTATTACTTCCTAAAGTACATGAAAACACCCTATTGGTTTTTGATGATATATACTGGAGCGAAGGAATGACAAGGGCTTGGGAAGAAATTAAAAAGCATCCGCAAGTCAGTATTTCTATCGATTTATTTTTTATTGGAATTGCATCTTTCCGCTCAGGAAAAGTAAAAGAGGATTTTAAATTGAGGGTGTTTTAACTAGAATTAATGATTTTAAATTGCATCTAAAGTTTTTAGTATTGATATCATGACAATTTTTCAATTCAAATTCAAGGAACAATTGGATATCGTTAAATCTCAACTTCAGGACTTGACAAATGTTCAAATTCCTGATTTTAGATTAGAACAAGCCGTTTATAATAAAATGAAGATGAATGGGTAATTGTCGATTCTTTTTTAGTTGAAAAAACAAATAAAAGATTCAATACGCTAGGAATTCCAGCATTCGAATTAGAATTTCAAAGAATTTTTAAATAGTTAATACGAATATCTGCATGTTTACCAGAGCAAAATATTTTAGTATCTGATTCTTGTATAAGTCTTGGTTTAAAAAAAATTAATGACAGTAGGCATAATAACCAATATAAAATCAATCTAATTTAAACAAGGTCAAAACCCCGTCAGGTGGTTTAATATTGGTTGTATTAAAATGGTTAAAAGGTACCCTAATCCTCAGAGTCAAGCGCGTACCGAAGGTCCGCGCT